>JANNON010000663.1:0-2779 GCA_031399105.1 Blastocatellia bacterium
AGCGGATTGAAACGATTCCTGCAGTCGTCCCGCGCTCTCCCCTTCGTGAGGCACACCTTCGCGATCAAAGCGGATTGAAACTTAGCCTTATGGGTGTTTTCCTGCGTCAGGCACGGTGAGGCACACCTTCGCGATCAAAGCGGATTGAAACTTTTCGAGGTGCGGTACAATGGCGAGCTTGGTAACGTGAGGCACACCTTCGCGCTCAAAGCGGTTTGGGTGAGATCTGAGATTGGAGATTTCAGATCCCATTAGCAGTACTGGACAGACCCTCGCCATCAAAGACTAAATGTTGCGCGGCTCGCTCGGTTCTCACTTCCGCGTCTCGCTCGGTTTTCACTTGTGCGGCTCGCTGGGTCTTCACTAAGGACGTTTTCTCATTACTAAGGACGTTTCTCATTCTTGCGGCGACTTCGCATCAACGCCTCACACAACTTGCGCCAGTTCCAGGTACTGACAAAATGCATTTGCCAACTGCATCTGGCGCGGGGTTTTGCATTGGACGTCGAACAGCGCAGGGTTGGCGACGAGCACGGTCAGGCATTGTGCTCGCGAGGTGGCGACGTTCAGGCGATGTGAACTGTAGAGAAACTCCATGCCACGCGGTGCATCTTCCGGCGTCGAGGTCGTCATTGAATAAAAAACAATCGGCGCCTCTTGTCCTTGAAATTTATCTACCGTGCCAACGCGCGCGCCATCGGGAAGCCGGCGCGCCAGCAGCGCTACCTGCGCGTTGTAAGGCGCAACGATCAGGATGTCGTTCAGCGTAACTGACTGCGTCTTCCCCCTCTTGTTGGTCCAAGTCGCTTGCGTGCTCAGCAGCGTCTCAACCATCTCAGCTATTGCATCGACTTCTTCCGCCGAATCGCTCTGATTCCCAAAGTGACTTACCGGCACAAATCGAAGACCAGTGCCGTCCAATAGGCCGGACGCGTTTAGACGTTGCGCCGCATTCTCGGCTCTCGCCTGCAACCGGCCATCGTAAAAAGCCTGCGAAGTAAAGTCGCAAATGTCTGGGTGCAAACGCCACGACTCCGAAAGAAACAAACCCTGATGCGGCTCGATCGTTGCTCGACCATCCAAAAGATGGGCCAGCGCTGACAATTCGGCGCCGGGTGGATGTACTCCTTTCTGTGGCTGGTCGAGTTGCTGCGGATCGCCAAGCAGCACAACGCTCTTTGCAGCAGGTGAAACGGCGAGCAGGTTCGCAAGCGACATCTGACCGGCCTCATCGACAAAGAGCACATCGACCGCATTCGCAAATTCATCGCGCGACCACAGCCATGCCGTGCCCGCCGCTATCTGCGCTTCACCGTTTCGCAGTTTCTCAAGCACTTCTGAATTGTCTGTTGTCTGCATTACGAATGCGTGCTCACAACCATCTAGCTCATTCGGCTTCTGCACGATGCGGAGATGCACACCAGTCTCTTCGGTGGCTTTGCACAACGCCATGAGAAGATTGCTGATCACCTTGTGACTGCCTGCAGTGATCCCAACGCGTTTTCCAGAATTCACCAGGGCAAGAATCATCTGCGCGCCAGTGTAAGTTTTGCCTGAACCAGGTGGGCCCTGGATAGGCAGGATGGATGAATCAAGTAAGAGTCCTATCTTCTTTCCAGCCTCCAGCAATGAGGGCGCACTTGTCAGAGTTTCGATACTCTGGCCCATGATTCGTGGAGCGCTGCGCAGCAAAGCATCGCGCGCAGACTGATAATCCCCATCGCCTTCGATGCCATGGTCGGCAACGTATTTCGCCAGGCGAACCAGGCTCGCTACCTGCTTTTTACTGTCGATGTAGTCATGTGGAATCAGCGCGGTGGGATGAGGTTTATCCGAGCGCTTTCCTCGTTTTAGATCAATCGTCAAGGTCAGTTCATCAACAGCCACCAAGGTGCCCGCAGAATCTTTAGTGCGAGGGTCGTGCACCTCTAGCGCTCGATCGATCGCGTGGTCCTGGATCGGAAACCTGTAGCGATGAATGAACGACCTCTTCGTCTCCTCAACAACTTCGACGTACTCCAAACCACCCAACGCATTCTTGTCTTCAACCAGCTCGTCGTCCGAGAGGTCGCATAGCCGGTAGTACTCCCACCACATCGATTTATCTTCGCGGCGATGCCATTCGAGCAACTGAGCGAGCAGCCACGACGCGCGCTGCTCCCTGGTCCACTCAATCTCTTCTTTCGAAAAACCAGCGACGAGGCGCTCCTTCAAAATCGCTATCTCCGTGAGTTCTGTTTCCAGGTTCTCGTTGGGAGCGCCTGACTTAAGCTCGGGACGCGGAATCGCGGCGCCAAGTTTCGTTTCAAGTTCCCTTCGCAGTCCTTCCAACCACTCGCGCAGTCGCCAGGTAGAAAGGCAATCATCGCGATTGTAGTCAGCGATGGTCTGCAGTATTTCTTTCGCCTCTTGCGGGTCGTCACCCAGCGCCAGCACAGTTTCGATTGCCTGGAGCGAAGAAGTCGCACTACGCAAAGATACAGTCCGAGTGAATCCGTAGAACTCTTCCATCTTCTTGATTGAGTAACTCTCAACCGACGCACGAAGCCCCTGACGAACCACTCGATAGAGATCGACAAACACTTCAGCGCGCAACAATTCATCGACTTCATCCGTGCACACACCGTGACGTCCGGTCAGGTGCTTGATTGCGGTTGGCTCATACGGCGCGTAGTGATAGATGTGCATGTCGGGATACTGACGCCGCCGCTCTACTACGAAAGCAATGAACTTCTGAAAGGCCTTCTTCTCTTCGGCAGGATTGAACGACCAGATCGCG
>JANNON010000744.1:0-9233 GCA_031399105.1 Blastocatellia bacterium
CTCTGCAGGAACGGGAATTCGAACGACTGGGCAGCACTCGCACGAAGAGAGTTGACGTACGGCTCGTGGCAGCGACGAACCGCAACCTGGAGAGCATGATCACAAACCGTGAGTTTCGCAGCGATCTCTATTATCGCTTGAACGTCTTCCCGATTCGCATTCCTCCTCTACGCGAACGCAAGGAAGATATTCCGCTGCTGGCCCGTTACTTCGCGCAGAAGTTCGCACAGCAAATGGAGAAGAAGATCGAAACAATCCCGGCAGCAACGATGAGAGCGCTGATGGAATGGGACTGGCCAGGGAACGTTAGGGAACTCGGAAACGTCATTGAGCGCGCGGTGATTCTCACGCGCGGCGCGTCGCTCGAGGTACCACTCATGGAATTACGCAGAGTTTGCATTGACGAATCAAGACAATCGGCGTCTCAAGACCGGGATGATATTGCGCGAATCGTGAAAGAGACCATCAACGCGCTCGACGGGAGAAGAAGTGTTGCGGACGAATGCGACGGAAAACAGCGCGAGCAGATCGTGCGCGCGCTTACCGACAGCAAAGGACGAGTTGGTGGAGATAATGGAGCCGCGGCACGCCTGGGTCTAAATCGCACGACCCTGCTTTCTCGGATGAAAAAGTTCGGCATACATCCAAGGCAGTTTTCCTGACCCATCCAGCGACCAGACTCGCAGCGTGGAAAACTAACCAGGTGTTTGACAACGGTTTAGCACGGAGTCTTCATGAATCACCCGCTCATCTCTTTCGTCTTTTGTTTTCTTATTTTTGCATTGATTGCCGTATCATCTGCCTTCACTCAAAGCGCGCACTTCAAGGCGAGTCACCGGTGATTCGTGGGGCTACAGGGCTACATGAGAACGCTGAAGAGACGAGGACGAAACGTGGCTTTTCGCGGCTCGCTTTTGCTTCGGTGCTGCCGGCCCGGCATTAGCTTTGCCGCCATCCTGGGGCTATGCCTCGCGGTTTTATTGTTCCTGGCAAGCCCGGCCCACGCCCTCGACCCGAACAAACGTGTCACCCAGTACATGCATACATCCTGGCGGATCCAGGATGGGTCCGCGCCCGACGGCATGTTCTCAATTGCGCAAACCTCGGACGGCTTCCTGTGGTTCACATCTGCTTCCCAAGGTATGTACAGGTTCGACGGCGTTCGGCTCCTTCCCTGGACACTGGCTGTTGACGGCAAAACGATTGATCACGTCGTGAGCTTTCATGCCGACCAGGCGGGCGGACTCTGGGCGCGCGGGGAGCATGAAATTTTTTACCAGAAGGGTGGGGTGGTTACTTCTCATTTCGCTCTGGAAGGGCAAATGAGGACTGAGAACGTCAGCGTAGACCCTGACGGCGCTTTGTGGGTTCTGGACGCAGGGTACGAAATACGTGAGCCGCTTTGCCATGTTACCGACCATGGCGTGAAGTGTTTCGGAGAGTCCGATGGACTGCTCCTCCCTACCGGCGGCCAAGCTCTATTAGCCGACGGGAAAGGCGGTTTTTGGTTGGGCGCGCAGAGGGCCGTCGTGTATTGGCGTGAGGGCGTTTCGCAGGTCTACCCGATCGAAGCGCTGAAATCCAATAGGAGCGATGGTGTGTCTGCCCTCGCATTTGATTCGGAAGGATCCCTGTGGGTGGGTTTACTCCAACAGGGTCCGGGGAAGGGCCTCGGGCGGCTGGAAAGAGGTGTTTTCAAATCATTCATCGCCCCCGGGTTCGATGGCAGCAAGCTCTCCGTTTTCGCCCTGACAGTTGACCGCCAAGGCACTCTCTGGGTGGGAACCAGCGGCGACGGGCTGTTTCGCATACGTGGAACTTCCGTGGAGCACTACGGGCGCGCGGAAGGTTTGTCCGGCGACAACGTGCAGGCGCTATACGAAGACAGAGAAGGGAACCTGTGGGTTACGACAACGAATGGGATTGACAGGTTTCACGATGCGCCAGTTGCCACCTTCTCAAAGTTGGAGGGCCTTGGGAATGACCTGGCAGTGGGCGTGCTGGCCAGTAGAGACGGCACGATCTGGGTGGCGAATAAGGGCTCGCTGGATCGCATCGCCACGGACGGAGCTATCTCCTCGATTCGCTGGGGGAAGGGCCTCCCGGGTAATCAGGTCACCGCTATGTTGGAAGACCGCGCCGGGAACCTGTGGATGGGAGTTCATGACGGGCTGTATCTTTTTAAGAACGGCCGCTTCACCCGTATCCCCGAACCGGATCACCAGCCGCTTGGGCTAGTGCTGGCTATGACTGAGGACACGCACGGAAACATTTGGGCCTTCTGCTCAGGCGAGTCTCGAAAGCTCATTCGTATCCGCGATTTCCAGGTACGTGAAGAGTTTCCAGCGTCGCAAATTCCGAGGGGCCGAATCGCTCCGGACCCGCACGGAGGAATCTGGATCGGCCCTCGCAGTGGAGGGAGCCTTGTGCTGTTTCGCGATGGTGTCCAGAAAAGCTTCGCGACCGGCTCTCCGGCCAATCTGGGCACGAATCACCTTTTTGTCCAGGCAGATGGTTCCGTCCTCGCCTCCTTCGATGACGGGCTCGTCGGACTTCGGCAGGGTCAAGTCCGGCGAATGACAACGAAGAACGGGCTGCCCTGCAATGCGGTGTATTCCTTCATCGAGGATAAAGAGAAGCGCTGGTGGCTGCTCACGGAGTGTGGCGTCGTAGAGCTTCCAGATTCTGAGTACCAACGGTGGTGGACCAACCCCGAAGCCGTCGTGCGCACCCGGCTTTATGACGCATTAGACGGAGCGCGGCCGGGGCGGTTTGGAATCAACTCCGTGGCTCTGTCTCCTGACGGGCGGGTGTGGTTTGCAACTGGATTTCTCGTCCAGATGGTAGACCCCTCCCGGCTATCACAAAAAGCGCTTCCGCCGGTGACGTATATCGAATCGGTGACTGCGGACCGAAACATATTCCCAGCGAGCGCTAACCTTAAGCTCGCAGCACACCTGCGCGACCTGCAGATTGACTACACTTCACCGACGTTTACTACTCCCCAGAAGGTGAAATTTCGTTATCGCCTCGACCCCTATGATCATGATTGGCACGACGCCGGTACGCGCCGGCAGGCGTTCTATACGGACCTGCCTCCCGGCAGATACACATTCCGGGTGACGGCAAGTAACAGTGACGGCGTTTGGAACGAAAGCGCCGCCGAACTGGACTTCTCGGTTGACCCTGCCTTCTACCAGACCACCTGGTTCCGACTCGCAGGCGCGGCCTTGATCCTGGCGTTGCTCTGGGCCGGCTATCAACTTCGTGTCCGTCAACTCGCGACGCAGTTCAATAGAACGTTGGAAGTGCGAGTGAGTGAGCGCACGCGCATCGCCCGCGAACTACACGACACCCTGCTGCAGAGTTTTCAAGGCCTGCTGCTCAGGTTCCAGTCGGCTGCGAAACTCCTGCCCGGGCGTCCAGACGAAGCCAGGCAACGACTTGATAACGCAATCCAGCAGGCGGCTGAGGCGATCACCGAAGGCCGCGACGCTGTGCAGGGGTTGCGCTCATCAGCGTTGGAGACTAACGATCTTGCCAACGGGCTAAAGGCTATTGGAGAAGAACTTATCACTAGTGCGTCGGGATCCGATTTCCCCGCCATCGATGTGGAAGTGGAGGGCGCTCCCCGCAACCTGAACCCGGTTGTCCGTGACGAGGCTTATCGCATCGCCGGCGAAGCGTTGCGCAACGCCTTCCGTCACGCGCAAGCGCGGCGGATTTCGGTGGAGATTCTATACGACAGGCGGCAATTCCGGCTGCGGGTCCGCGATGACGGAAAGGGCATTGACGGGGACACCATTCGGCGGCAGGTCCCTGGACACTTCGGACTGCACGGCATGCGCGAGCGAGCTGACATCGTGGGCGGGCGACTGGATGTCTGGAGCAAGCTCGAGTCCGGCACCCAGGTTGAACTAAGTATTCCGGGCACTATTGCTTACGATGGGGCTTCCCACCAGTCCGTAACTTCAGCGTAACGACCACGTAATCGCACGGCTCTCTCGCATCAAGAGCTGGGCCTTCATCCAAAACAGTTTCCTGAGACTCACGTCCGCATCTAGTCCGTCGGAACGCGCATCACTTCAGACTTGGTCCACTACTGTTATCAACTCAAATTATTTAGGGCCAACTTCATCTTTTGCTTTGTAGATACAAAAGGGCTAAAGAGAAATGTATAATTCCGAGTAATCGTAGGCTTACACGAAAAGTCCTCAAATGTATCTGCGGTCCTGTTGGTCGAAAGTAAATATTTCTCACGCAAAGGCGGCCCAAAAAAAGCGCTTATAATCGCGGCAGCGCTCCGGGCCTTGCGTGAGAAATCTTCTCGGGAACAGAGCGATGGCCTCCGTCAAATCAACCCCATTCCACATCGAGTTCGACGGCTTACTCTCTCTGTTCTTCGTCACAGTAATAGTTTTTGCCACACCGTTTCCTAACCTCAAAGCGCAGATCCGGATAGATCAATGGACCACCGACAATGGGCTACCACAGAATTCCGTCACGGGCATTGCCCGAACGCCGGACGGCTACATTTGGTTTACGACAAACGAAGGTCTCGTTCGTTTCGACGGAGTTCGCTTCAAAGTCTTCAATAGAAGTAACACGCCTGAAATTCTAAACAATCGCATGTCCGGAGCCTTCGTCGACAAGAGCGGGACAATATGGATGAGTACGGAAGAGCGAGAAATTCTTTCTTACGAAAAGGGCGTCTTCAAGATCGCAGTGAAACCGGGCGAGATTAAATCGGGTGTCCTTTCGGGTTTCTTTCAAGATCCCTCGGGCAACGTTATTTTTTACGCCTGGGACGATAAGCATACTAAGCATTATCGTCATCAGAACGGAACGTTTGTTCCGTTCTCAATCGAGGGCCTTCCTGTAGATAGCTATCTCGTTCTGACGGATCGGGAAGGCGGATTATGGTTTGGAGGTGGAAATGCCCTTCGGCGCTACAAAGACGGAGTGATAAAAACTTTTGACCTGCGGGAACTCGGCAACGGAGACACTAACAGGAGAGCTTATGAAGATCGTGAGGGGAACATTTGGATCGGTTATACCGACGATCAAAAAAATACCCTGCTTAGAATAAAGCACGGAAGTGTCGAGTCCGTTCGGTCGACCCCGGCCCCCGCCACTTACTTTTCCGAAGATGGCGAAGGCAATGTTTGGGTTTCTTTTTTGAATAATGGCGTCTACCGAATAACCAAAAAAGTGATCACCGCGGATGCGGCCGTCAACAGCTTGCTTGAACCTGTGTTGCTAGTCGACAAGGTCTCCAGGATCGGCGTTGGCTACCTCTGTCCTGATAACGAAAGGGGAATGTGGGTTGGTACAAACGAAGGTCTGGTTCGCCTGATGCCGCAGACGATCCGCGTTTTCTCGAAGTCGGACGGTTTGCCCGAAGAGAATGTTTATCCTGTTTACGAAGACAAAGAGGGCCAGATTTGGGCGGGGATTTGGGAAAACAGCCTGGTCCAATTCAAGCACGGTAGTTTCAAAACGTTTCTGAGGACACAAGACACCTATTACCCCACCTCATTATTTGAAGATCGGAGTGGTCGCTTCTGGATTGGTACTTCGGATAATTTATACCATCTGGATAAGGATAAGCTTGTAAGATTCACTGACCAGTCCGGCTTCTCAGTGGAAGCCGAGTTTTCAGTAATCTCGCAGGACAGAGACAATAATTTATGGTTCGGAACAAATCTGGGCTTGAGCCGCTATTCGGGAACCCAGGCGACTGTCTTTACTAAGAAGGATGGCCTACCGGATGATTACGTCATCGCATTGTTGCAAGCTGCTGACGGCAAAATCTGGGTAGGTACGCGCGGCGGGCTCGCGTCGATTGAAAACGGAAGGATTCTGGCTTTTACCACCGCAGACGGACTGGCAAGCAATTACATTCGGAGTCTCCATGAAGATTCTGATCGGGTTCTCTGGATCGGAAGTTATGACGGCGGACTGACCAGGTTCAAAGACGGAAAGTTCACACGTATCACCATGAAGGAAGGGCTTTCGAGTAATGGCGTGTTCTGTATTCTCGAAGACCATCGAGGCTGGTTTTGGATGAACTCCAACCAGGGTATCTACCGTGTCAGAAAACAAGAACTGAATGACTTTGCGGATGCAAAGATAAAGTCACTGACCTCCATTGCCTATACCAAGCAAGATGGTCTACTCAATGTCGAAGGCAACGGGGGTCGACAGCCCGCAGGCATTAAGGCGCGTGACGGAAAACTCTGGTTCCCAACAGCACAGGGCATCGCTGTTGTGGATCCTGAGACCGTAATTACTAATCAGCTGCCGCCGCCAGTGTTAATTGAAGAGATTGTTATCGACAGAGAACCGGTTGACGTTGAACAGGCGCAATCGGCAGTTCATAACCAATCGGAAATCGTGCTGGCGCCTAATCAGAGCTATCTCGAAATCAATTACACCGGAATAAGCTTTATTAATTCTGGACAAGTGAAGTTCAAATACTTACTCGAAGGTAAGGATCGAGATTGGATTGACGTTGGTACGCGGCGGACGGCCTATTATTCTTACTTACCTCCGGGTGAATATACATTTCGCGTAATCGCCGCCAATCGGGATGGCGTTTGGAACACTGATGGAGCATTCGTTAAGGTCAGAGTCCTGCCGCCATTTTACAAGACGACCTGGTTCCTCGCGGCGTGTGGGGCAGCATTTCTGGCGCTGCTTTGGACCATCCATCGACTCCGTGTCCGCCAACTCGCCCACGAGTTCAATATGACCCTCGAAGCGCGGGTGGGCGAGCGCACCCGCATCGCGCGTGACCTGCACGATACTCTACTGCAAAGTTTTCAGGGGCTTCTGCTGAGGTTCAAAGCGACTTCAAATCTACTTCCGGGGCACCCGCTCGAAGCGAAGCAGAGGCTTGATAGCGCAGTTAATCAGGCGGCTGAGGCGATTACCGAAGGTCGTGACGCTGTGCAGGGCTTGCGCTCGTCGGCGTTGGAGACTAATGATCTTGCCAACGGACTAAAGGCTATTGGAGAGGAACTTATCACTAGTGCGTCGGGGCCCGATTTTCCCGCCTTTGATGTGGAAGTGGAGGGCTCTCCCCGCAACCTGAACCCGGTTGTGCGGGACGAGGCGTATCGGATCGCCTGCGAAGCGTTGCGCAACGCCTTCCGGCATGCACAAGCACAGCGAATCACAGTGGAGATTGGTTACGACACGCGGCAATTCCGGCTGCGGATCCGCGATGATGGAAAGGGCATTGACGAAGATACCATTCGGCAGCAGGTCCCTGGACACTTCGGACTGCACGGGATGCGCGAGCGGGCCGAAACCGTGGGCGGGCGACTGGAGGTCTGGAGCAAGCTCGATTCCGGCACAGCGATCGATTTGAGCGTCCCGAGCGCCGTCGCTTATGGCACATCAGTCGACGGGTCGTGGCTGTCAAGAGTATTTTCCGGGAAGAGCAAAGATAGCGAGACTACAAACCATGAGTGATGATGCCAAACAGATACGGATTCTGACGGTTGATGATCATCCGGTCCTGCGCCAGGGAATTGCCGCACTTATTGCCGATGAGTCGGACATGACGGTGGTGGGCGAAGCCACGAACGGCAGCGAAGCGATTCAACAGTTTCGCGCGCACCGTCCGGACATAACGCTGATGGATTTGCAGATGCCTGAGATGAACGGCCTCGATGCGATGATTGCGATCCGCGGAGAATTTCCCGACGCGCGAATTATCGTGCTCACCACCTACACCGGCGACGTCCAGGCCCGGCGCGCTCTGCAAGCGGGCGCCCGCGCGTATCTTTTAAAAAATAGCCTGCACAAGGAACTGCTGGATACGATCCGGGCCGTACACGCCGGGAGAAAGAACCTTTCCCCTGAAGTCTCTTTCGAGCTTGCCGAGCATGCCGCTGAAGACACCTTGTCTCCCCTGGAAGTGCGCGTCCTGCGCCTGATTGCCGAGGGTAATAGCAACAAAGGAATTGCCGCGCTACTCTCGGTGACCGAAGATTCGGTGAAGGGCCATGTCAGGAACATCCTCTCGAAGTTGGGTGCGAATGATCGAACTCACGCCGCCATGATCGGGATTAAGCGCGGGATCATCGAACTCTAGCTCACACGAAATAGCGTTAAGAAAAGCCCTTTCGGGTTTGCGGGTGATGTTGGCAGGCCATACCCTGAATCCGTTATGCGCCATGTATTCTCCACCTTTGCGGATCGGCTGCCGAGCCACGGGCTTCTGCTTCTCAGGGCGATTATCGCCATAGCACTCGTTGTCGGGTGTCTGCAACAGGACAAAGGAGTTTCGCTACACACGATCACTCCGCACTTAATTGCGGCAGGAGCCGGTTTATTCCTCTTGTTGGGATTATGGACGCCGATGGCCGGGGTGATTCTGGCGATCAGCCAGGTTTTGATTGCCTTCTCACAGGGTCACAATCCGTGGGCGAGCCTTTTACTGGCGAGTCTGGGCGTCGCCGTTGCGCTGGTAGGCCCTGGGATCTGGTCTTTGGACGCGCGGCGCTCCGGATGGAAGCGAATTGAGATTCGCCCCCGCGACAATTAAACTCACCACACCTGCACCTGACTGTCCCCAAAAGAGCCTCTGGCTCGACCCCAAAGAGATCACAACGCCTGTCGTTTTTGTGCAACCCGTCACCCTTTAGGAGTTGGCGCGAAGTGAAACTGGCCGCACAATCGTGCGCAACACCAGGAAAGGACAGACGACAATGAGTACAGCTTTAGCCACGTTTGCAGACTTAACTAACGCTCCTTTACACACGGCCGATCACAGCGCATTTCCATTCAGTGCCAACGTCTTGTCCTTACACACTCGTCGCGAACTGCCAGCCTCCAGTCGCACGGCGATCGGGATCGAGAAACCGCAGGCAAACCAGATTGTTGGGAACAGTCCGGCGTTGAAACGTGTGCTTGAACTCGTGAAAAAGGTCGCTCCGCATGACTCCACGGTCTTGCTGTTTGGCGAGACCGGAACGGGCAAGGAGTTGATTGCGCAAGCGATTCAGCAACACTCTCCACGCTGCGAGCGCCCGTTCGTACGAGTGAATTGCGCGGCGCTGCCGGCTGAGTTGATTGCCAGCGAACTGTTTGGTCATGAGAAGGGTGCGTTTACCGGCGCCCAGCAACAGCGCATTGGCCGGTTCGAAGCGGCCAATGGTGGCACGATTTTCCTCGATGAGATCGCGGAGTTGGGTCCGGAAATCCAAGTATCACTTTTGCGG
>JANNON010000805.1:0-2658 GCA_031399105.1 Blastocatellia bacterium
AGGGGCGCCCACGGAGGGACGCCCCTACAACTGTTATTGAGCATACAAGTTAATAATCGTTTCTATCCCCCGCCGGCAAACGGAGCAGAAGAAGTCCGTCCGCGAGAACATGATGCAATCAACCTGGGGTCGATAGTAACCCTTGGCTTCGTACATCGCTCCTTCGAATGCCCCGACTTTGCCCGCGTACTTCTCTTTGGCGAACAGATCTTTGTCATGAGCCTGTTGTTCGGCAAAGAGCGCCTCCATCTCGCTCTCAGGACGCTTTTCCTGACGCAGTTTTGCGCGACGTTGCTGAATCTCGCGCGAGTAAGCCTCGTAGACCTCTTTATTCCACGGCGTCGGTAGCGGGGTCCCCGGCGAGACGAGGTCTTTCCATTTTAAGTTGGCAGCATCAAGAAGCGCGGTTGCGTTCGGCTCCCACGGTTCGATTCGCTCCCCTGCCGGAGCATAAGCGACCGGCGAGGTGTAGTACTCGTCCGCGAGTGCTGCAAAGTGATGGCCAAACTCATGAATAAAGAGGTAATTCGCAAATGCGTTATCGGCGGCGACAGTGCTGTAGAGATTGAAGATGCCTCCTCCTCCATACGTTCTGGTGTTCGTAAGAATTTCGATGAACTCGTACGGGGCGAAAGCGGCAACCTTACGCATCGCGCGGTTTTCGAAGCTCAGCACATAACGCTCCGATCCAAAGGCATCATACGTGGCGCCAAGCGGCGAGTCGCGATAAATGCCGGTGGAAGGTCGCGAAATCCCACTCTCCGACGCCGGTGGACACAGTGCCCAGACGTTGAAGTCTTTGCGGCGTTCCTTGAAGGGCGAGGTAGCAAAGAGTGCTTCCGTTAAGCGCCGCGCATCAGCCTCAAACTTTTTGGATTCGCTTGCTGTGTAGCCGTCGCCCATGATCAGGAAATCAACTTTGGTTCCGGGCTCACCCATTTTCTGAATGGTGATTAAAGGCGCCGGTGGCGGAGTGCGAGACCGATCGATGAATACGTCGGCAGGGTTAACCAAGGTGGTCCAAATTTGAACGAAGGCATTCTTCGCATCGCGCTTCTTGAGCACGACCTGCACCGGCGCGGTTGGGGCAGGGAAGCGGAGCGACTCGTGGAAAGTGCGCGCAACCTTGGCCGCTTCTTCGGTTGTCTCCCATTCGCCGTAGATTGAGGCGAAGCCGCGAGAATAGAGAAGCTGTCCTGATTTTTGATCTCGAACTTCGAGAAAATATTTGCCGAGATTGGTGCTGTCGATGTTCTGTTGCAAGTTGCCGGGCCACGGCAGTGGTTCAATGACGACTTTGTCAACGCTGAAGATCTCCTGCGTCATCGTTCCCGAATGATAGTAGTCCAGACGCATCGTCTGCGGAGTCGCCGCAAAAGCGCACATCGCGGACACGATCATGACGGAAACGAGTAGGCCGGTTTTGATGCTCATTGTTTTCATAGATTTTGTTTGGCGTCTCTGGCTCAGGCGCAAAAGGATAACATCTGAATCGAACTCTGAAACCTGAGACCTGAGACTTGAGACTAGAACCAAAAGCCCTCAGAGCCTCTTAATCTTTCCGCCCTTCGGTACAGTCCAAACATAGACGGTTCGATACAGCGTCTTCCCGGCACGCGCACGATCTGTTCAGGCGCCCAGTCTCCCATCCTAAAATCATGCGAGATGATTTTTGTGCCCGGCTTAAGTTCGCGCAATAGTTTCGGACGCAGCTTCAAATTCAACACATCTGACAAGTAGAGAGTCACGATGTTCGCATCCCGGAAATCTGCGCGGTAGATGTCTTCATTGCGAAATCGTACTTTTCCACTGACGCCAGCTTGGCGCGCGGCCTGCTCGGCCACTGTGATCATCGCAGCGTCGATCTCGATTCCAATTGCCCGAATACCATAGACCTCAGCGGCGCGGATCGGAATGCGACCATCGCCGGAGCCGAGATCGTAAAGCAGATCGCCTTCCTTGATATTCGCAAGACGCAGCATCTCATCGACAGTTTCAGGGGGAGTTGGTACGAAGATTACATCGGGCTTGCGCAGTGGTTTGGAGTTTGGACGCGTTGTCTTTTGCGCCAGCGCGGAGGATGCGCCAACCCCGAAGATGACGAGCAAGCAACACGCGGCGCTGATGCGGATGAACTTACTGTTTCTCAAGATGGGACGCTTCCTGGCGTTCTGCCTTATACCGCTCGGCCTTCACCAGCCATTCGAGCCGTTTCTGATGCGCTTCTGAAATACCCGTAAAGCGAAGACCAAAACCTACGTTTGGATCTTCATACATTACCTGTCCTTCCAAATCCAACCACTCACCGGAGGGCAGGCGCAGCTTGAAACTTATTGACTCGCCGATTTCCACTTTTCCCAGCGTCTCAACGAAGCAGCCACCGTTACTAAGGTCGCCTGTGCGCGCTGAATAATTTCCAGCTGTACCCTCGAGCTGGATTTCCATCAGCACCGGAATGCGGCCTTCGTTTCGTCGTTCCTGCGTCAATGGCTGCTCCTTTGAATTCAATGGTGTGAGAGACTCGAATTTATAGCGGGCGTAAGTCTAACCCAATCTGTTTAGTCGTTCACCTTGTTAACAACCTGAAGCAGTAGCACCTCGCGGTAGAGACTGTGGGAAAGCTCAAGGTCTAAAGAGGCAAATCAAGATACGTAGTCT
>JANNON010000827.1:0-4663 GCA_031399105.1 Blastocatellia bacterium
ATCCGTTTTAATTCCAGTTAAGGGAGCTCTTCGTTTCCATTGCTGTTTGAGCTGCTGAGTTCTTATTAACGTCTGGATGAGCCAAGCGCCGATTGCAATCAAGAGTCCGGCCGTAAAATAGATCAGCGCATGCGCCTTCGGCACAACAGCAAAAAGCAAGAACGACAAGGTAAAACTCACAATTATCGTTAAGGCATTTAGAACCGTGTTTGCCTTTAGATGATCTTCAGGGGGAAGCTCACGTTTGCCGCGTTTCGATAAATCGGGTAGAAAAAGTCCGCACTGCCGGCAGAAACTTTCCGGTACCTGTTCAGCTTTTCCGCATCGTGGGCAATACATACTATTCACAACGATGGTTGCTCTAAAAAGTTTTGGTTAATTGCCTCGTATACTTCTTGGATTAGCTGACGGGCTTTGGACGAAAAGTCATGTTTGGTGGTGCTAGGTTCTTACTCCGGAGGAGCAACATGTTTATAGCCCGCGGGCCTGAATTGGATCCCGTTCCGTTGGGAGCAGAATAAAACTGTAGCCATCGAAACACATCGCGCTCCGCTGGAGCGCAGTAAGAAGGAGCGCATAAGGCTATAAACATCGTGCTCCTCCGGAGCACTGCTACCGGGCTATAAAGCCAAACGCACTCTTCGTGCTGGGTCAGACTGACAGACTGACAGACTGACGGTTTCCGGGTTATCAGACGCGATTGCCACTCGCCTGCACCTTCTCAACTTTTATCGAACAACCTGACTGCTCCAGCGCCGAGTTCAGTGCCGCGTTTCGTTCGACTCGTAATGCGGCATTCGTCTTCATGCGGACGACTGTATCCGCGTCGATCATGACTTCCAACGCCACGTCGCTATTTCCCGGATGCGTATTAAGCAGGTGCAGTATGGAATCAAAGAAGCCTTCCGGGTCTTCGGTCTGCGGCATTCTTAAAACCACCAGCTCACGATTCTTGAGAATCTCGTCCAAACTCTGTACCTGATCCACGATCACATTAGGAGGATTGTCCTCACTCAACTCCAACCTTCCGGAAATCAAAGCAGCCAATTCGTTCTGCGCCAATGCCGAATACTTCCGATAAGTCTCCGGCCATAAGACGCATTTGGTTTCCCCAGCCTCGTCTGCCAGTCGCAGTAATGCGAAACGGTCGCCCTTCTTCGTAGTCTTCAATTGCAGGTCACTAATCAAGCCCGCGATTGAAATTCGACTGCCACTACTTTGATTAGGAAGCTCGATCGACTTAATTGCCTTCACGCTCTGCAACAGATCAACGTAGTCACCAAGCGGATGGCCGGTGATGTAGAAACCAAGGGCAGCCTTTTCGGAGGCGAGAAGTTCTGCCCGCGTCCACGGCTTCAGCGAAACCGGGGGTTGTTCGACGCTGAGAACCTCATCGGCAGCCACAGCGAACAAGCCACTTTGTCCCTGCAGTCGCTCACGCTTCGCGCGTTGTGCGCGCGCCAGTGCGTTATCGATGCAGGCATGGAGCGCCGCCCGCCATTCGTGAATGTCACGCGCGGTGGAGTTCAGCGAATCGAAGGCTCCGGCAGTCACCAGGCTCTCGAAAACTCGCTTGTTCAGCGTGCCTTGCGCCATCCGTTCGGCGAAGTCGAAGAAGGAACTAAAGTGCCCTTCCTTGCGAGCTTCGATGATTGCATTAACAGCTGACTGGCCAATCCCCTTAATCGCTGCCAAGCCGTAGCGAATTGCGGCCGTGAGCGGGGTGAATCCCGAAAAGCTCTCATTCACATCGGGCGGCAAAAGTTGAATGCCTTGCGCCTTAAGCTCCTTGGAATACTTCAGCACCTTCGCCGCGTCCTGAGCTTCGCTTGACAGCACCGCGGCATAAAAGTGTTCAGGGTAATGAGCCTTGAGGTAGGCAGTCTGAAAGGCGAGAAAAGCATAGGCGACGCTGTGACTGCGGTTGAAGCCGTAGTCCGAAAACTGGTTCATCAGAGAGAAGATCTTCTCCGCCTTCTCTTTTTTGATTCCGCGCTCCACTGCCCCTTCAATAAACTTCACCTCGTGGACGGCCATCTCTTCGCGCTTCTTCTTACCCATCGCGCGGCGCATTAAGTCGGCCTCACTTAATGTGTAACCTGCGAGGCGTTGCGCGAGCTGCATGATCTGCTCCTGATAGACAAGAATGCCGTAGGTGTTGCTGAGAATCTCCTTCATCTCAGGCACAAGGTAGCGAACCGTTTTCTTACCGTGGTGCCGCTGAATGAACTCGTCCACCATGCCCCCATCGAGCGGCCCGGGACGGTAAAGCGCATTCAAAGCCGCGAGGTCTTCGATACCTTTCGGCTTAAGCTTGCGACAGATTTCCTGCATGCCCGAAGACTCGAACTGAAAGACCGCTTCAGTCCTTCCATCGGCAAACACTTGCATAGTCTTCTCGTCATTAAGCGCTAAATCCGCCCAGTTAATCTCAACGCCAAGCATCTGCTTAACAGTGATTAAGCAATCATTTATAACGGTTAAAGCGGTAAGCGCTAAAAAATCCATCTTAAGCATGCCGGTTTTTTCGAGGTCCGACATGGCATATTGAGTCGTGAGTTCATCCTTCCCCGAAACAGCCACCGGGATGAGTTCCTGAAGCGGTTCAGGTGAAATAACGACCCCGGCGGCATGGACAGAGTTGTGACGGGCGCAACCCTCAAGGCGCTGTGCTATCTCAAGTAAATCCTTAACCTGAGGGTTTGTCTCAACTTCCTTCTTCAGCTCGGGGACCTGTTCAAGTGCCTGGGCGATACTCACGTTTCGGCCGCGAACTGGCGGGGGAATGAGCTTCGCGATGCGATCAACTTCCGAGTAAGGCATTTCGAGCGCCCGGCCAACGTCCTTGATCGCAGCTCGCGAGGCGAGCGTCCCAAAGGTGATGATCTGGCAGACCGAGTCCCGGCCATAAAGGTCGGCCACGTGGTTGATCACGTCACCGCGCCCGCGCACGCAGAAGTCGATGTCGATGTCCGGAAGAGAGACGCGGCCAGGATTCAGGAAGCGCTCAAAGATAAGGTTGTACTGGAGCGGATCCACGTCGGTAATATCCAGACAGTAGGCGACCAGCGAGCCGGCGGCAGAACCACGGCCCGGACCGACTGGGATTGAGTTCTCCTTGGCATAACGGACGAAGTCCCAAACGATAAGGAAGTAGCCGGCGAATCCCATCTGCTTGATCATGGCTATCTCGCTCGTCAGCCGAGTCTGATATTCAGCCATTGGCTGCTTCAGTTCGCCACGGGCTTGCTGACTGTCCCACACCCGTTGGCGACGACGCTCGAATCCCTCTCGGACAACTTTCTCGAAGTACTCATCCGGAGTCGAACCCGCGTCTGAAGCCGGAATTGGATAGTTGGGGAGATAGTTAATGTTCTCAGGAAGTTGCAGGTCGCAGCGCTCGGCGATCTCCACCGTGCGATTCAAGGCATCGGGAAGCTCATTGCCGAAGATGTTCCACATCTCCTCTGGCGAGCGAACGTAGAAGTTAGGACTCTGATAGCGCAGGCGGTTCGTGTCGTTAACGGTCTTGCCGGAGCCGATACACAACAGGACGTCGTGCGCGCGCGCGTCTTCGGGACGGAGGTAGTGAGCATCATTAGTGGCAACGAGAGGCACCCCTGTGCGCTTTGAGAGTTCGACCAGCGACTTTCGAATTCGCTGTTGCGCATCGAGGCCGTGCTCCTGAATTTCGAGAAAGTAGTTCCCTTTCCCGAGAATCTCCTCAAACTCGCTGGCAGCCGCCGCGGCTTCATCACACTTGTCGCGCGCTAACATCGCCGAAGGGACGCCGGACATACAGGCCGAGAGTGCGATCAGTCCTTTGCTGTGCTCGGCCAACAGCTCTTTGTCGATACGTGGTTTGTAATAGAAACCTTCCGTGTAAGCTTTGGAAGTCAGCCGCACGAGATTACGGTAGCCTTCCAAATTTTTCGCGAGCAAGATCAAATGAAAGTTAGCCTTCTCGCCCGGAGCTCCTGCTGATTTATCCCTACGACTCCCGCGCGTAATGTAGGTCTCACAACCGATGATCGGTTTCACCCCGTGCTTCTTCATCGTGTTGTAGAAGGAGATCGCGCCAAACATGTTGCCGTGATCTGTCATGGCGCACGCAGTCATACCGAGTTCTTCGGTTCGCTTAGCAAGTGGCTTTATCTGAATGGCGCCGTCGAGAAGGCTGTAGTCAGTGTGTAAATGGAGATGTGCGAATCTTTGCTCAGGCATGATTTATCTGGATAAGTGCGGGTGGACAGAGCCACCGAGGGTTGGATGAATCTACCACTTCCAAGACCGGATTTCCGGCACACTATAGCACGCGGCAACGCGAGGGTTTATTCCGGTAGATGCAGTTTGAGATCTGTAAATGAATGCGTCGTAAAAGTCATGAGGTCAGTACCACCTCGCGGTAGCGGGTGGGGCGCGCCAACGCGTTCTTCGGGGTTTTATGCTCGACAACACAACACCCCACCCGCTACCGCGAGGTGGTACTGACCTCATGACACCCGATCGAATCGCGAATGAGCAAACTGCATCACTACCTTTATTCCCACTCGATGGTGCTGGGTGGCTTCGAACTGATATCGTAAACGACGCGATTAATACCTCGCACTTCGGAGACAATCCGCGCGGAAACCCGTGCCAGAAGGTCATGCGGCAAACGTGC
>JANNON010000849.1:0-2630 GCA_031399105.1 Blastocatellia bacterium
TGGGTAAGCGAAGCGCACCCGCTCCAGCGTAGCGATCACCTAATGGGAGCTTGAACTTTGTCGGTTGAGAAGCGCTACGCTGGAACGGGGGCGCTTCGCTTACCCACCTTCCACACCTGCAAATTTTTCTGAGTTAGCGGTTTATCTTCGAAGCGGAAAGCGGTCCGCCCTTTCCTCCCCTGCGTTCGGCCACAATCTCCGCAAGAATTGCCAGCGCCACCTCTTCGGGAGTAACTGCGCCGATGTCTAATCCTATCGGGGCATGAACGCGTTGAAGTTTCTCCTCCGCCACACCGTCCGTCCGCAACCTTTCGAGCACTATCTTCGTCCGCCGCTTGCTGCCAATCAGCCCGACATAATCAGGAGTAGTCTCGACAATCGCACGCATGCATTCCTCATCTTGCTGGTGCCCGCGCGTGACGATCGTGACCGATACGCCGCGGCCATCGCCAGTTGCCGCACGCACTGCATCCGCCCAACGATCCGCTAGCACTAACTTTATCCCTTGCTTCGGAAAGAGTTCGGCGTTCAGGAATTCAATCCGATCATCTATTAGCGTAACTTGATAATTGAGTGCGACTGCGAGCTTGGCGAGGGACGCCCCGACGTGACCCGCGCCGCAGATCACAATCTCCGGTTCCGGCTGGATGCGCTCAAATAGAATTTGTGCTTCGCCCCAGGGCGAAAGTTCCGGGGCAAACTCATGAACTCGAAGCAAACGAGCGTTGTCTTTTGATAAAAGAAAAGCGATTGCGCGGGAGCTCGCTGCCTCGCCCAAAGCATCATTGCCCAAACCTCCTGCCAGAACTCCCGAAACGCTTACCAGCATCTTGGCGCCTACGTTCTCAACCCTATCGACAAGGGTAATCAGAGCGGCCACACCGTTCTCTGCAAGCACCTTTTGAATCGCCTCCAGAACATCCGGCGCTGATCTGGTTGTGATTTCGGTCATGAAGGAACGACGATAACTTTACTGTCCGGCGGAGGAAGGTCTTGAAAGTCCGATGGCAGCGGCGACGCGGCGGAGGAGCCACCATGGCCCAACGAGCAGATAGATGGGGTTGCGAAAAAACGCCGGCTGGTTTCCCTCGATCGCGTGCCCGACAAACTGCAAAATCCAGCCAACGACGAATAGCAGCAGAGCCCAACGCCAACTAAAGGCAACGAGCGGCAGCGAAACAACAATCAGCGGAATACCGATCGAGTGACTCAACCGATTCAGCGGATGTTGATGTTTCGCTTTGTAGTTTTCTATGAAGGATTCGGCCATTTACGGATGCTCTTGCTTGTCGCTTGTCACTTGTCGCTCATTACTCGCTCTTAGCACATCGACAAAAATATCCATCGTTCCACCGCAAACCATTCCCTCTTCGCTCGCGTCCTCGGCTGTTAGCGAAAAGTGATGCAGTGCGGAGCGGCCACTTCGTAACGCATCCTTCGCTTCTGCCCAGACTTCTGCTTCGATGCATCCGCCGCCAACCGTTCCCGCCGCTGCGCCACTCTCGAAAAAAATCATCTTCGCGCCTCGTTGCTGTGGCGTCGAGCCACGAGTGTGCGCGACGGTAGCAACAACCACACGCTCGCCGCGTGTACTCGCTTCTGAAATCAATCGATAGAGTTCTCGCTGTGGGATGGTGGACATTTTTGCAGGTGGGACCAGTGCCTCAAACATCGACGATTTAGGAAAAGCACTAGTCTCCATTGATCAGTCGAGAGTGATCATTTCCTCATATCTGACCAGAGGCAGTAGTAAGAACCTGACTCCTAATCGCTTAGGGTTTGCGCCTACTCGACGGGGCGGGCTCAGAACGAGTGGCTTCACGCTCTTCCTGCATCTCCAAACGGCGGCGCAGACGGTCGACCTCGGCGTCGGCGGTGACCAGAGACATTTCCAAACGTTGTTTGCTCGTCTCGAGAATCCTGACCTGTGCTTGAGTGCGGTTTCGCTCGTTCTCTAATTGTTTGCGTCGCGTGTCGCGAGCTTCTTCCGGACGAGTTGTGCCATAACCCTGAGTGGCGCGCTCAATGTTCTCAGGTCTTAATGAATATTCGAGTTGTTCCAGCTTCGACTGCAGGTCGGCCAACTTACCCTCAACCTCGATCAACTGCGTCCGCAGATTCTCGGCACGCTGCTCTGCACGCGTCAGGCGTTCCATATCCAGGAGCGTCTTGTCGTTCTCCTGCATCTGGCTGAGTTTATCGTTCAAGCGCTCAACCTGATTGGAGAGGGCATTGATGGTCTCCTCCATCTCCTCTTTTTCTGGCGGCGGCGCGGGCTTCTTACGGCTCGACGACTTTGGCGTGGGCGCCGGCTGTTCTTGCTCGCCCTCAGCGCCTTCATCTGCAGTGCTCACCACTTTTGCTTCGTCTGTGGGCGTCTCCTCGTCAGCAGGAGCGATCGCGGGATTGGTCACTACTGGCTTGGTCGGGCGAGTCGTCGATGTCGTTCGCCGTTTAGTTTTCGACTGCGCGCTGGCGGTTACCACATCAACGTAAAAGCAGCCACTAAATAGAGCTAAAGCGAACAAGCCACTGAGACTGAACAGTCGTGTTTTCATTTGATTGAACTCCTGGAGAACTACGACAAAGATACGCCCGTCAGAAGATGCCTTCAAGCGGCGACAGGATGC
>JANNON010000060.1:0-3741 GCA_031399105.1 Blastocatellia bacterium
GCACCGGCTGTCAGCGCTCGGCTCAGCGAGTTTGATTGCTCCAACTTTCCAGTGATCAATAAGGAGAGGCTGCGCGGAAGAGATCCTCTTCACAAGCGCTCATATCTTGATTTCAAACTCCGTCTTGGCCATCACCTGATAGCAGATCATGGGGATCGCATGACCATGGCAAATTCGATCGAAGCCCGTTATCCATTTTTGGACATCGACCTGGTTGAGTTCTGCACACAAATGCCTCCCGATCTCAAACTCAAGGGCTTCACTGAGAAATACATTTTGAAGAAAGCCGCTGAAAACCTTATTCCAAGCCAGATCGTCAACCGCGAGAAATTCGGTTTTGTAGCACCGGGCAGTCCGGCATTACTTCAGCAGAAGATCGACTGGGTTTACGACCTCCTCTCCTACGATCGGATTAAGCGACAGGGCTATTTCAATGCTGACACAGTGGAGTTTCTCAAAAAGCAGTACTCGCAGAAGGACTTCAAACTGAATCTCACGCTAGACGATGATCTATTGATTGTCGTGCTCACCTTCGGACTGTTTCTCGAATTATTTGGCCTGCCGGATTTGAATTAACGGACGAACAAATGGTTACGCAAATCAGCCAGTATGCAGCGGTTCAAGATCTGTTTGATCAAACCGCAGCCCAGTTTAGCGGCTCTCCGGCGATCAATAACGGAGTGCGAAACGTCACGTACCGTGAGCTGCAAGCGAAGGTCGAAGGTTTGGCGCAAGCGCTGACGAGACGAGGCGTCGGCGAGGCCTCGATTGTCGGTATTTTCCTAAGCGATCCGATCGGAATAATCTCATCGATACTCGCGACTCTAAATAGCGGCGGAGTGTTTTGTTCAATAGACCCCTCATTCCCGAAAAAAAGAGTGCAGACGATGTTCGAGACCGTGACGCCGAAGTGGTGTATCACCGACTCGCGATTCTACGAGAAGCTCCAGGGAGTAGTCGCCGATTTGCCGTCGGCTCCCGAGATCATCTTCATCGACGATTTACCAGTGGCCGATGGTTACGGTGATGCAGTTGCTTATTCAAATCCCGATGGTCCCTGCTCGATCTATTTCACGTCTGGCTCAACCGGCAAACCCAAAGCTATTCTCGGACGGCTCAAAGGAATTGATCACTTTATAAGGTGGGAGATCGAAGCGGTGGGCGCCGGTCCGGGCACAAGGGTGAGTCAATTGACATCACCCTCATTCGATGGGTTTCTGAAGGATGTCTTTGTGCCCTTGTGCTCGGGAGGGGTGGTCTGTGCGCCAGAGAGCCGAGAGATAATTCTCGACCCAGGCAGATTGATGGATTGGATCGACGTCGAGCAGGTGGAAGTACTGCATTGCGTACCCTCAGTGTTCAGGTCTCTGATCAGTCACGGACTCGATAGCCGTTACTTCGAAGCGCTGAAGTTTGTGGTGCTGGCGGGTGAACACTTGTATCCGTCGGATGTAAAGCGCTGGATGGACGTATTCGGCGAGCGGATCAAGTTGCTCAATTTCTACGGTCCAACAGAAACAACCCTGATAAAGAGCTGCCACGTCGTTGAACCCGCGGACGCGGCAAGGTCGTCAGTGCCTATTGGCAAGCCGATTAAAGGCGCCGCCATGATGGTGATCGATCAGAATGGGCAACCTTGTAGCGTGGGCGACGTTGGGGAGATCTATATCAGGACGCCTTACTGCGCCTTTGGCTACTACGGCGAGCCGGAACTGACGAAAGAAGTCTTCATTCAAAATCCCTTTAGCGACGATCCCACCGACATTGTTTACAAGACGGGTGACTACGGCAGGCTGCTGCCGGACGGCAGTTTTGAGATGTTTGGCCGGCGGGATGATCAGGTGAAGATCCGCGGTGTAAGGATCGAGTTGGGCGAGATCGAAAATCTGTTGCGCGGGAACACTGCGGTGGGAGACGTGGCGGTCATCGATCGGGACGATGGTGAAGGCAATAAGATTCTGGTGGCGTACGTCACCATGAGCAATGGGGCCGGCACCGAATCGTTGCGTCAGTATCTGGCCGAGTACTTAGCAGAAGAGATGCTGCCTTCCGCCTTCGTGCAGATGGAGCGACTGCCGCGCACCTTAAACGGCAAGATAGATCGCAAGGCGTTGCCGGCACTGGCGACGGTCCAGGCCGAGCGCGAGATCGGCGACTCAACTCCGCGCGGCCCGGTAGAAGAGATTGTCGCGGGTATCTGGTCTGAAGTGTTGAAACTGCCCACCGTAGGGCGCGCCGATAACTTCTTCAACCTGGGGGGGCACTCGCTGCTGGTGACCCACGCTATCCTGCGAGTGCGCGACATTCTAAAAGTGGAATTGCCGATTCGCAGCCTGTTTGATGCGCCCACAGTCGCAGAGTTCTCAGAGCTGATCACCAAACGAATCAGCGAAGGATCACAGCGAGAACTCACAGCGATCGGTAGGATCTCACGTGAAGGCGAACTACCACTTTCCTATGCGCAACAGCGGATGTGGTTCTACGAGCACCTCGCCAGCGGCAGCGCTTCCTTCCATATTCCGTTGGGTGTCAGATTAAAAGGACGCTTGAACGACGCTGCGCTCGAGCAGACTTTCGGCGAGATTATTCGCAGGCACGAAAGTCTACGTACCGTTTTCCCTGCGGTGGATGATCGGCCGCAGCAGGCCATACTGGAACCTACCCGGTTTCACCTGCCAGTGGTGGATCTTAGTGCATTGCCAGGCGAAGAGCGCGAGCGGCAAGCGGCGCGGCTGGCGCAGGAAGAAGCGTTGCGGAGATTTGATCTGGCGCAAGGGCCGCTGGTACGGCCCACCGTGATGCGACTCGCCGAACAGGAGCACATCATCATTTGCACGATGCACCACATCATTGCCGACGGCCAGTCGTTTGAAGTAGTTATCGCGGAGTTGAGTGAGATCTACGCGGCCATGAACGAAGGGAGACCATCACCGCTCGCCGAGTTAGCCGTGCAGTATGCCGACTATGCGGCCTGGCAGAGGGAATGGTTGCAGGGCGACGAATTGGAAACGCGTTTGGATTATTGGCGGCAGCAACTCGCCGGCGCTCCGCGAAGAATGAGTTTGCCTCAGCACCAGACGCGTAAGCGGGTGCAGGGTTTCAGAGGCGCTCGACAAGAAATCACTCTTGCGCCGGCACTAACTGAAGGCCTCAAAGAGTTGACGCGCCGCGAAGGCGCGACCTTGCTTATGACCCTGTTATCCGGATTTGTGCTGCTGCTCAATCGGTATAGTGGCGACGAAGACGTAGTCGTTGGTGCGACCTACGCGAACCGTGAACGGCCGGAAGCGGAGAAGGTAATTGGCATCCTGGCCAACACGTTGGTACTTCGGGTGAACCTTGTTGGGGCCGCTAGTTTCCGCGATGTAATGCAGAGGGTGAGAGAGGTGTGCCTGGGTGCTTACAGCAATCAGTTGACGCCGGAACTGCTCCGGGAAGATCTCGCAATGCGAGGCGAGGAAAGAGACAGGCTATTTGACGTGTGGTTTCAATTTGAACGTGAGGGACGAGAAAAACTCGAAATGCAAGGACTAGAGTCTGAATGGTACAGAGTGCATCAGCAGGAACCCAAATTTGAATTGTCGCTGATGCTTGGTGAAGCCAAAGAACAGATCGCTGGTCTCCTGGAATACGACACCGACCTATACGACGACGAAACAATGGCCGCGATGGTGAAGAGTTACATCAAGTTGTTGGACGAAGCAGTTGCGGATCCGGATGGACGATTGTAGGGAGCGTACT
>JANNON010000678.1:0-1501 GCA_031399105.1 Blastocatellia bacterium
GCTTTTATCACTTTTGAATGACGGAAATCCGATAGTGTATTTGAATTTGGATTTGCACGAAGGATGATGTTTCATCATCTTCAGCCGTTTCATCCGTATGGTCAGCCATTAGGTATACATTTTTCTCTTCTCCAAGAAACACATCCTTCTCACCCTTTTCAAGCCTTGAAAGTAACTTTTACTTCATCTATAAACATTCTCTATATTTGATAATTAATAATTTACAATTGATATTGAGTATCCAAAATCGCTGGTATTCTATCTAAAAAATAAGATTTTACAAAAAAGATTTGAAAAATCTGAAAAATCTATAAAATATCCCTACTTTTCATTAATTGCATTAACTTGTGATTTATAACTTATAACTTATAACTTGCAAAAAATGGCAAAAGGAAAGAGAACATATATGCAGCTGAAAAATTTAACGGACAAAATCCTGATCCAAACAACTGATGGCCTTGTTCGTGATGAACGAGCCCTGGTGGCTGGGTGTGCTGCTCGCGATCGTGGTGGTCATCTTCGGCACCGCCGGGGACCTGATCGAGTCGATGATCAAGCGCGACGTCGGCATCAAGGACATGAGTTCGTTCCTGCCCGGCCACGGTGGCGTGATGGACCGGCTCGACTCGACCCTCGTAGCCGCGCCGGCGGCCTGGCTGCTGTTCACACTGTTGGGAGTCTCTTCATGACCGGTCTCACCCCGGAGGAGCAGGCCAGCTATGCCGAGACGGTCGCCGCCGCCCAGGCAGGCCGGACCGTGCCGCTCGCGATGAACGCGCCCCGGCGCGGCAAGCCGCCCCAGCACTGGGCCGACCTCGATGCCGGCCAGCGGGCGGAGGCGATCGCCGGGCTGGGCCTGCCGAAGTTCCGTGCGGGCCAGCTGACCAAGCACCTGTTCGACCGGCTCAGCGACGACCCCGAGGCCTGGACCGACATTCCCCGGGACGAGAGGGTTCTGCTGGCCGAGCGCTTCGCGCCGCCGCTGCTGCACCGCGTCCGTGACCAGCAGGCCGATGCCGGGACCACCGTCAAGACCCTGTGGCGCCTGTTCGACGGTGCGCTGGTGGAGAGTGTGCTGATGCGCTACGGCGTCCCCGGCCTGCGGGCCAGCGGCCGGGGGAGGGAGCGCGCAACGGTGTGCATCTCCTCGCAGGCGGGCTGCGGCATGGCGTGCCCGTTCTGCGCCACCGGCCAGGGCGGGCTGCAACGCAACCTCAGCACGGCGGAGATCCTCGTGCAGGTGATCGACGCTGCCCGCCGGTTGCGCGACGGGGAGATTCCCGGTGGTCCCGGGCGGGTGAACAACATCGTCTTCATGGGCATGGGTGAGCCGATGGCGAACTACAACGCCGTCCTCCGCGCCATCCGCGGCATGGTGGGGGCGGCACCGTAGGGGCTGGCCATCTCCGCCCGTGGGGTGACCGTCTCCACCGTCGGGCTCGTTCCGCAGATGCAGCGACTCGCCACCGAGGGGCTGCCGGTGACCCTTGCGGTCAGCCTG
>JANNON010000876.1:0-11189 GCA_031399105.1 Blastocatellia bacterium
CCAACTTCACACCTGAGACCTGAGGCCTGAGACCTGAGAGCGCCTCTTCTGTTACGATTCCCGCGCAACAATCCCTTGAAGGAGACTCCTGTGAAGAAGATTAATCGCACTCTATTTTTCGCGTTGCTGCTGCTGCTCGTCCCTATTAGCGTTGACGCCCAAGTCAAGCAATACACCATCGAGCAATTCATGACGACCGTACGAACTGGCGGCAGCTCTTTCTCAGCCGACGAAAAATCGGTCCTCTTTCATAACAACAAATCCGGGATCTTCAATGTCTACACGGCGCCAGTCTCTGGTGGAGACGCGAAGCAGTTGACCAATTCAGTGAAGGAGAGCACTTACGCGCTCTCTTATTTTCCCGGTGACTCGCGCTTTCTTTACAGCTACGATCGCGGCGGCAATGAGAACAGTCACATCTATCTCCGCGAAGCTGACGGCACGGAGCGCGATCTAACTCCGGGCGACAAGGTTAAAGCGGAATTCTTTGGCTGGACGCGCGACCGCAGATCATTCTTCTTCCTTTCAAATGCACGCGAACCGAAGTTCTTCGACATCTATGAGATGTCCATCGCCGATCTCAAGCCGGTGCTGGTTTACCAGGATGACAAGGGCTTCGAACTCGGCGACATCTCCAACGACAAGAAATTTATTGCCTTGCAACTCAACGGCGCATCGCCTGCCGACTCGGATGTATATCTCTACAACACAGCCACGAAAGAACTGAAGAATCTGACAGCCCATACCGGTGACGTAAGCAACACGCCGCAAGTCTTCGATGTCGATTCGAAGTTTCTGTACTACCTGACTGACGCGGGGACCGAGTTTCGGCAGGTCGCTCGTTACGATTTGACGGCAGGGAAGAGCAGCATCGTTGATAAGTATCCCTGGGATGTGACCTACACGGCTTTCTCGCGCAACGGCAAGTATCGGGTTACTTCTATCAATCAAGACGCTCGCACAAAGATCGAGATACGCGACGTTGCGACGGGCAAATTGGTGCCGTTGCCGAAACTTCCGAACGGCGACATCACCGCCATCAATATCTCGCCGAGTGAAAAGCTGATGGCGTTTTATCTGAATGGCGATCGTAGTCCGAGCAATCTCTATATCTATGACTTCGCGACACAGAAAGCGACGCGTGTCACTGAGAGTCTGAATCCTGAGATCAACGCCGCCGATCTGGCCGACTCAGAAGTGATTCGCTACAAGTCATTCGACGGAGTTGAAATTCCATCGATTCTTTACAAACCACATCAGGCGAGCGCGACGAACAAAGCTCCGGCAGTGCTTTTGATTCATGGCGGCCCGGGCGGACAAACTCGGGTGGGCTACAGCGCCGTCGTGCAGTATCTCGTCAATCACGGTTACGTGATCCTTGGTGTAAACAATCGCGGATCGAGTGGCTACGGTAAAACGTTTTTCACTTCCGACGACGGCAAGCATGGCCGCGAGCCATTATGGGATTGCATTGAAGCGAAGAAGTATCTGGCGTCGCTCGGTTATGTAGACGAAAAGAAGATAGGAATCATGGGCGGCTCGTACGGTGGTTACATGGTCCTCGCGGCGCTCGCTTTCAAGCCGGATGAATTCGCCGTGGGTGTTGATATCTTCGGTGTTTCAAACTGGGTGCGCACGCTGCAGTCGATTCCACCTTATTGGGAATCCTTCCGCAAATCGCTCTACCGCGAGATTGGCGATCCCGTGACCGAACTGGAAAAGCTCAAAGCCACCTCGCCGCTATTTCACGCCGACAAGATCGTGAAGCCTTTGATTGTCTTGCAAGGCGCAAATGATCCGCGTGTTATCAAACCTGAATCCGACGACATCGTTGATAACATCAGAAAGCGGAACGGCGTGGTTGAATACATTGTTTTTGATAACGAAGGCCACGGGTTTACGAAGAAGGCAAACGAGATTCGTGCGTACAAGGCGATTCTCGATTTCCTTGATAAGTATTTGAAGGCCTGAGCCGGAGAGATATGCGGAGCCTTTGGAGTGCGCTGACTTGGCAGCGCTTTTGGCTCGTCTAACGTATTCTATTACCAGGACCAGTTAAAAGCGCTGACAAGTCAGCGCACTTCAAAGGCTTCGCATACTGCTAATGCCTTTCCCTTACAGTCCTGGTGTTGGACTCGGATACTCGCCAGGTGACGGAGTTGCCGTTTCAGTCGGACTTGGCGAAGGCGACGGGCTGGCCGAACTTGTCGGGCTTGGCGATGCCTGTGGTCCAGCGCACTTTTCCTTGCACGTATCAAATGTCGATTTGCAGGCAGCTTGTTCTGGATTTGGAGCGGCAAGGCAAGTTTGGTAATCCTGCATACAACGTTTCTCGCATTCGCTTCTGATGCTTTCCTGGCCGCCGGTTGCAGGTTGCATGAAGAAGCTGGCACTTAACACGACCGCCAAAACCGCCAGCGGAATGAACCTAGATTTTTCGCGCATGATCGAACCCTCCTTGATGTCGCACTGTCACTCGTCACAGCATGCGAAAGAGAATGAGTCGGGGGCTGATTTGGGGATCGGCTGAAGCGCAGTGGAGGTGCTGCGTATACATCTTTTCCTGTGGTGGACATCTTACGCGATCAATTCGTTCAGCGGGGAGATGACAGGTCTTTATTGTCACTTTACACGACAAACACAACAGACAGAATCGATCAATGTCCGACATGCTTCTTCAGCTTGTCGTGTGCATTGGGAACTCTCGATGTGCGACGTTACAAGTTGAATGTTCCAAGTCTAGACGACAATCTGAGCATGTCGGACATTGATGAGCTGACCCACAACACATTTTTAAGGAGTCGTACGATGAGCAAACTACTGCTGCTGCTGCTTATGCTTCTTGTCCCGCTGACGCTCTCAGCGCAGGAGCCGAACGATCACGCAATTGACAAAGCGTTGGGGGTTTGCACGGAGAAGGATCCATCAACCGCCGGCATGGTGCGCTGCATCGACATCGCATACCAGGATTGGGACAAGGAGTTGAACAAGAAATATCAGGCGGCGATGATTAAGCTGAAGCCGGCAGAGAAGGCCACGCTGAAAGCTGCTCAACTGGAATGGCTAAAGTTTCGCGAAGCGGAGTTCAAATTGCTCGACACGATCTACAGCAAACTCCAGGGGACGATGTACATTTCGATGCGGCTCGATCAGAGGATGCAGATTGTCCGGCGGCGCGCCATGGCGCTTGCCAGTCACGCCGATCTGCTAACCGAGAGTGAACAGTAGCGTTGAGATACAGCTTTGCACAAAAAGTGCACGCAGGATATTGCCGCTGGGTTATTCTCATTCATCCCAACCTTCAGGTTGGGGATCGCCGTAGTCCAGTGCCACCGGGGAACCATTTCAATGGTTTTTAAACGCACGCTCTGGATTTTGTTAAGCCTGGAAAACCATTGAAATGGTTCCTAACTTTATTTGGTTCGGATGATCCCCAACCTGAAGGTTGGGATGAATGAGACGTAACTTCAGCGGCAACATCTTCCCCAAATGACAATTTCGTTGAAAACCTCACATCAATTCTGCTAGGTTGTTAGCGGTAGCCGGCACTCACCGCCGTAGCAAACTTTCCCCAACTCACGTCAAGCACGACAATTCAGGCTTTTCGCTGTTCACAAACTATGGAACCAATTACGGACACAGGGGCGTTGGTTGAACTATTTCGCGGCAATCTCGAGGCAGGGTTGCGACGCATTCTTGAATCCCAACTCATCGGGATTGCCTTCGTTGAATTTAACGGCACAATCATCACCGCCGACGAAGCCTTTCTGCAGACGATTGGTTACACGCTCAGCGACTTCGCAGAAGAGCAGTTCAGTCTCCACCAGTTGACCCCCGCAGACCATCATCGTCTCGACGAAGAAGCCTTCGACAAACTCAAAGCGTTTGGTAAATGTGACTCTTACGAAAAAGAGTTCCTGCGCAAAGACGGCAGTCGGGTGCCAGTCTTTTTCGGCGCCGTTGCGCTCCAGGACGAAGCTGTCTGCTTTGTTATTGACCTGAGCCATGATCGCCAGACGCAGGAGCGCCTCAATCACCTTGTCTATCATGACGCGCTGACAAACTTACCCAATCAAGTAATGTTCAGAGATCGATTGAAGCAGGCGATTGCTTTGTCTCGTCGAAATGATCAATTACAGGGCGTGCTGCTCCTGAACCTGGATCGGTTCAAGACGATTAACGATTCACTTGGCTACACGGCCGGCGATCGCGTCCTGCAATCGGTCGCCCAACGCCTAACCAGTTGTGTGCGCAGCAGCGACACGGTGGCTCGTTTCGGCGGCGATGAGTTCGCAATCCTGCTCACGCAGATTCGTCGCCCGCAGGATGCCGCCAATACGGCCCGGGCGATCAAGGAGGTACTGGCCCAGGCTTTCCTCTTTGACGAGCAGGAACTCTTCATCTCCACCAGCATCGGCATCAGTGTTTATCCGCAAGACGGTCAGGACTCGCCCGAGCTTCTAAAGAATGCAGGCACAGCGCTGGACAGAGCGAAGGAAAAGGGCGGGAATAGCTTTGAGTTTTACACCTCGGGTGGAACGACCCACGCGCTCAAGCAACTTTTGCTGGAGAACAATATGCGCCCGGCTCTTGAGCGCAATGAGTTCACCGTGGAATACCAGCCGCAAGTGGATGTGGAGAATTTCCGCCTGGTGGGTATGGAGGCGCTGACGCGTTGGCAACATCCGCAACTGGGCCTGCTTTATCCAGGTGCGTTCATGGCGCTGGCGGAAGATAACGGACTGATTATTCCGATCGGCGATTTGGTGATGCGAACTGCTTGCGCTCAAAACAAAGCGTGGCAGGACACAGGCTTTGAGCCCTTGCGGCTCTCGGTGAATTTCTCCGCGCGTCAATTCCAGCAGCCGACCTTCATCGCCACTGTTGCACAGATCCTCAAGGAATCGAATCTTGATCCCAAGTGGTTAGAACTTGAGTTGACTGAAAGCGCGATCGTGAAAGAGCCGGAACGTGCAGTCGAGAAGATGCTTGAGCTGAGGCGAATGGGGTTGCGAATCGCTATTGATGATTTCGGCACCGGCTACTCATCGCTTAGTTATCTGAAGCGATTTCCGGTGGACACTTTGAAGATCGATAAATCATTTATTGATGACGTCTGTTCCGACCCACATGATGCGGCCATTGTGCGCGCCATCGTCACGCTGGGGCATGCGCTGGATTTGACTGTGATTGCGGAAGGAGTTGAGACGCACGATCAGCTCGACTTCTTAACCTCAATTGGCTGTGACGTGATCCAGGGCTTCCTGTTCAGTAAGTCGTTGACGACCGATGCGTTCAGAGAGTTATTGATGGAACAGCTGCGCGTTTCAACACGGGAACTCTCCAATCCGACCACCCGGTTATCTCCAATCACACAACAGCTCCGGCGTTAACCCGAATGGGGACGTGGTCGTTACAGATTCGCCGGAGGCTTCTCCTTGCGACTCACCAGCACCTTTATCTCGACGCGACGGTTCACGGCTCGGCCGGCGCGAGTAGTGTTATCCGCTACGGGATTGGCTTCACCATAGGCATCAGGGCTCAGCATCCGGCGGAGCGGGATTTGGTGTCGCTTCGTCAAATATCGAATGACTGCGTCTGTTCGGCGCTGGCTCAATCTCCTATTTGTTGCGGTGTTGCCCAGTGCATCCGTGTACCCTGAGACTGCAAGCACATAACCCGAGGAACTTTGAGCCAGCGCCGCCAGTTCATCCAGTTTTGTTTTCGAATCACTGGAGAGCGATGCGCTGCCTGACTTGAAAATCACTGTAGCCATCGTTGCCGGCTCGTAGTCTTCTAAAGCAGAAATCCGTTCATTGCTGGAGTTGACGCCAGCTACGGCTGCGTCCGCAGTTTCTTGTGCAGCCCTTGAGCCACCCCGCGCCGCATTCGAAACAGCAGCAAGTTCGTCAAGCTGGCCAGAGAGGCGCTGCGCATTCGCCTCTCTGAGCCCTGCGCGTGCTACCGTTTGAGCCATGGTCTCAGCGGGTCGCGGACCTTGAGCATAGGTGGGCGGTCGCTCCTGCGAATTTGGCACTCGAGTGTCCGGCGCCATTCGGGCGGTAAGAGTCGGACTTGGACCTTCGCCGACCAGCAGATCGATTGTCGCTTCGGTTTGATCTCCGATGGTGACAGCCTCGGTGGCGACCAGAGTCATTTTCCCCGTGGCTGACTCGGAATCAATCGTAACGACCACATTGTAGGACTCCTTGTTAGAGAGTTCTTGAAAGGCGGTTTCGCCCAACTCGTTTGCAACCGCGACGGCTATTGGGCAGTTTTCACAGAGTGATGCAGGAATCTCTGATGAATAGATAGCCACCTTCGCCTTTGAGATTGGGATGCCTAGCGAACTAACGACGCGGTTTCGAATTTTGGTTTGAGGGGCGAGCGCGAGGACGATGTCGACCACGTTACTATTGCCTGCTTTGATCACTACCCCAGACTTGTGAGGTTTGATCCGGGGACCTATCACTCTCAGATCGTAAGTTCCGGGCTCGAGATCTCCAATTCGGTACCGGCCATTTCCTCCAACCAGGGCCGGACGGGGCGTACCCTTAGCTTGCTGGGGCGTACCGGCTTTGGTCCCAGGGGGTTGAGTTGCGGTCAGAATTATCATCACGCCATCCACTACTAATGAGCCATCAACTTTGGCTGATCCGCGCAGTGAGCTTTGCGACAGCCCTGTGATCTCTCCAACTCCAAAGCAAAGGGCCACGATGGTAAGGTGAAGCCACGATGATCGGAAAAAAGTCGTTGTCTTGCAAACTCTCATGGTTTCCCCTTCAGATCGAACTGAGAGACACTTTTAGCCTATCGAATTCGAGTTCTACTCGCCGTCTAAAGCTTTCAAAACTAACTCGCACTTGACCCGCTTCAACAAAGCTATCAAATCCACCACTGATCAAATCGTCATCTGTAGTGGTGGTGCGCAAACTGGCCAGTGATTGAGTTCTGATCTGGTCGATTTTCGTTAATACTTCCGCACGCTTTTGGGTGTCGGTAGCTCCGACCGCCGACAGTTTTATCATCGCTTGGAGCCAACCGCCGCCGCATCTTGGGTGAGCTGCTATAGGCAATAGAAGAGAGAGGGCTCCCGGATCAGAAGCTTTGACGAATGTCGCTGCTTCTCTGATCAAGTCTCGCCCATCGCGTTCTGAGCAAACATTTTCGGGCGGAAATTTCTGGAGTAGGACGGCGATAATTTTCTGGCGTTCTGTCGAATTTAGTAAGGGGCCAATCTCAAGCAGAGCTTGAACCGTACCCGTATGCAGGATCCGGTTGGGAGCCTCGAATTGCTTAATCAACTGATCTAACAAGCTACCCCTGCCTTCCACACTTTCGTTCTGAAACATTCTGTAAAAAACATCTACACCGCTCCTGCGAATCTCGTCTTTCTCAACGCCTAGCGCAAAGAAAACCACCGGTAACGCGTTTGCACCCTGACCGGCGAGACCGATCTCAGCGATAGTTCGCTTGTTTTCGTCGTTTGTCATCATGAGGTCGTTTAGGAACTTGGCCCGAGTGTCCGCAAGTTCTGACGTTACCTGGTGGTTCAGGAGGAGTGTCTGCTGCGCCTGCAGATTCAATTGCCGCTCTTGCAAGTCAACTTGCTTGCTGCTGAGCTCTTGTGCGCTGTTCCATACGACAAAGGCCAGTCCAATCGAGAAAAGACTGGTAATCGTCGGACCCCAATGACTCATTCTTTGTCCCCACGTTTCTTCCATGAAGACCTGCAGTGGAAAGCGCTTCGGCAAGGGGAACTGCCGGTCGGGATGTATGGCCGTGGCCCTAATTTCTTGAGCACCGGCTTGATTCGGATTTGCGACAGGCTCTAGTCCGACGTCTGGCGCTGGTAGGCTTTTCGCGTCGACTATTACGGGCGCTGCGGGGATTGAGGTACTGGTTTCATCACCCTGCTTGGGAGCGGCTGCGGCAGGCTCGACGTCATTGATGTTAGGTTCAGAAGAAGTGGTTTCCGTGTTCTCAACGGACGGTGCAGAGGGTTTCATTGTCATTGCGTGACCCGGGGGCTAAGCCCGCTTCATGCCTTCCACGATTTAAAGGGACAAACAACTAAAGCAGGCGGTAGTGAGAATCTGACGAGCGGAACAACAGCGAAACGTTCGTTGCTAGCGAGTACTAGTTACTCCCGAAAATTCGCACTGTCAAGATGTCGATGGAGAAGTATGACGGCTTTCCAACCAGGGTCTCATTTCCGCCGTCGCACTTTGCGGTGTTCAAATGCCGAACACAGACCCTAAAACTCTGGTGCCTTTGTAGCGACTCATCAACATCACCGGTCAGTGACGATGTGGAAGCGAAGGTTAAACCAACATTGCTTGGGCACCGCGACGAGCAGCTTCGCTTCCCACTTCCAGCTCTTCAAACTTGAACTAATTGCGAACGCGCGAGCGGTGTGTGAGATGATCTTCCCCGCGAGCTGAGAGAGGCCTTAAGGTGAGGCCGGCTTTTGTCGGGGAAAGTTTCGGGCGCCCTTGGGTAAGACTGAACTGCACGCCAGGCCCAATTCGCAGGATCTCACTGCTTGCTCACCTTCAATTCATTGCCGTTCAAATCATAACTCACCCACCCAGTCTTCCGACCTTGCTTGCATGAAACTTCCCAAGCCGTTACCAATTCATTGCGGCCGAAAGTCCTCGAGTCTCTGGTTATCTTGTAGTGAGTAATCTGACCTCCAGTGAAACCCAACCGCGCGAGCGCTTTCTCTCCGAGATCAGGCGCCATCTCCAACTTGATCTCATCCAGATCGAAAACCAGGTCTTCCAGCTTCAGCTTGCGATTGATGCGCAGCCTAATCGGAGTCTGGTCGCCGATGTTCGACAGAGAGCTCGTCGTCACGCCGTTAAGGTCATACTTGTACTGCGTAACCTCAGTGGCATCGCGAGGCGACAAGGCTTTGAACCAAAGATACTTTTCGTAGATCACCACCTCCACCAACCTGACGCGGCCGCCGAAAACCTCCTTGATCTTCGGTCCGGCTTCACGCAGCACATCCGCGGCGTACGTAGTGAAGTTCGCGGCCCGTGCTGTCTGTGAGAGATCCACGCCAAGAATGTTGCCTTTCGTGTCGGCAGTCGCCGAAGCGTTCTCTCGCGTGCCTTTGATCTCGACGTTCCAACGCACAGTTCCCGATTTCGTCGCATCATTGGCGAAAGACAGTCCGCGCTCGATGGTCATCTTGCTGACTTTGCCGCCTTCGACTGCGACTCGCTGCACAGCCGCCTGGGCCAGCGTCGCTGTCGCGGCAAGATTGATTTCGTCCAGATCGAATAGCGTGTCTTTTAGGTTGCGCTCGAGAGAATTCAATTGCACCGGGCTCGGGCCGATCACGATCCCTTTAGCGTACCGGTACTCATTAACGTGTTCCAGATTCTTCGGATCCTGCGCGCGCAGCGTAGCCATGGCTGGTTCGAGTTCAAGACTGAGCGCCCTCACTGGTCCACCGAGCTTCTCCTTGAAAGCTTCCGCCGCGTCTTTCGCGGTTGTGCCTTCAAACATCGTCGCTTTGTTCAGAAGGTTTTTCGTGAAGCTGCAAGCGAGCAATACGCCGGCGATCAAAGTGACGGCCAGCAGAGCGGAAACGCGTGTTTGGATGCGCGATGTTTTCATTGTGGGAGAACTCCTGTCACCATAACCATCGATACGAATTGAATGATTGGCACAGCTAAGAACTTTTAGAAACGTCAGTATCGCTAAAGTTGCCATGTTTTGGCTAAACTATTTTCATTCGAAGATCCGCATGGAAGAGTCAAGAATTGTATTCGCCTTTTCAAATTGACAATGTTGCCTGCTTCCCTTACAAGAGCACCAGAACCATGGCGTCAAGGCTCAGTTCCCAGACCTTCTTGATTCATCACGCCTTCAATACAACCTGTCCTGTTTAATCGCAGTAGAATTTTTCGGAAAGGATCATCACATGATAACGCTCAGAATGTTTCGTCAACTCACAACTTTCTTGATTCTCTTGCTAACAATTTTCACAACCCACGCAACCTCATCATATGCACAGTGTCCGGGAACCACCCTGACCGGCGGGTTGCAAGGACCGAGTAAGCTCATCCAGTCGAATGTCGGCAACCTGATTGTCGCCGAAACTGGGGCCCCGGCTCCCAACAGTGGCCGAGTTTCAATAGTAGGTCTCGATGGCAGCCGCCGTTCGCTGCTTGAGGGATTGCCTTCCGGAATGAATTCCATGGGTGACTTCAGCGGAACTCAAGGTCTCTTCCTCCAGGGGCGGACGCTGTATGTGCTCAATGGCGAAGGCAATGCCACTCTGCCGGGACCCGTTGCTGGAACGGAGATACCAAATCCTAATCCCAATTCGCCAATACTGAGTTCGGTGCTGGCGGTCCACTTCAGCGCAGCCGCAGAGAAGAATACCAGCGGTTTTGTTTTGACTTTAGCGGATCACCAGGCACTCAAGAATGGCGAAAAGCTGACTTTCAGTAATGGCGGCGGCGATAAGATTACGGTCGAACTAATTGCTGACTTTCCAGACTATGTCCCGGATCCCCGGCCGTTCTTCGCACCGAACGTTCGTCATTCGAATCCGTTTGGGATTGTGGTCCTGGGCAATCAACTCTACGTCGCTGACGGTGGTCGTAACAACGTGCTCAAGGTTGACATTTCCACGGGCTCGTTTTCAGTGTTAACGACCTTCCCTCCATTTCCGAATCCCTTGCCTTTTGGACCACCGGTAGTCGAAGCGGTTCCTTCCAGCATTCGCGAATACAACGGCCAATTGCTCGTGGCGCTGTTTCGTGGATTTCCTTTTATTCCAGGCACTGCGGATATTGTGAGCGTCAATCCAGATACGGGAGTCGTGACGGGGTTCATTGATGGACTGTCTTCGGCCATTGACGTGCTGCCGGTCAAGAATAAGGGCAACACGAGTTTCCTGACGTTGGAGATCAGCACCGACTTTCTAAGCGGTACACCGGGTCGGCTGCAGAGATTCCCAACCCCGGCCGGACCAGGCATTCCGATTTCGACTTGTCTGATTGGTCCCAGCAACATGGTTCGTGACGATAAGACGGGAACGCTGTACATCACTTCAATCTTCACCGGCCAGATCATCCGCATCCCCGGGTTGTGAGGTCCTCAAAGCTCAAAGTGGAAAGCAAAGGTTCAACGTTCATTACAAGAACAACGGACAACGGACAACGGAC
>JANNON010000912.1:0-2628 GCA_031399105.1 Blastocatellia bacterium
TAGACGCCTCCACGCTCGGCAATCCCGGCATCGAGGAGGACGGTGTATGATTGCGCTTGAAGAGAAATCACTGGCGGTCATTCACATAGACGAACCCGCGCTTGGATTCGGTCATGGCCAGACCTGCGATCATCCGAAAGATGGACTTTTTCTATATGGGCCAAATGCGGCGTCGGCCGACGTGCGGACGATTTCAGTCGCTGTCATTGGCACTCCAGAGGGTTTGCTATACTTCAGGGCAGCGATGGAGCGCATGAAGGGCCATATCGACGTTCCCCCAGCAGGAAAAAGGGATAAAGAAGTCCGCCTTCATCTTTCGAACTTCCCGGGCTTGCAGGAGACCTTTGGACTCCGCCTTGATCCGCTTGGGCTTGTGGAACGACAGATATTCTTGAAAGATATTGACGACGCGACACGTTCGCTTAACCACCATGAGGCGGTGAGCAAAGCGGTCGATCTCTATATCGGTGCGATTGAGGAATATGACCGTAACGAAGAACGGCACATCGATGTTTGGGCATTGGTTTTGCCGGAGCTCATATTTGAGCGCTGCAAGGTAGGATCGCGACGCTCAGGACTTGCACTGGTCAAAGGTGATTTCGGCAAGCGGCAGAGAGCTAAGGTAGATTTACCGCTACTAGGACCAGTTATTGACCAGACGGGTGAAGATATTTTTGACGACGTGCCAGACTTCCACCGCCAGGTGAAGGCTCGTTTGCTCAAGTTAGGTCACACATCGCAGTTGTTGCGCGAAACCACTCTTGCACCCGAGAGCTTCGTGAACAAAGCGGGGTACCCAGAACGAAAGCTACAGGAGCCTGCGACCGTGGCCTGGAATATAGCAACTGGGCTTTACTACAAGACGCAGCCTGAGCCACCTTGGAAGTTGGCGAGCATCCGCCCAGGCGTCTGTTATCTCGGTTTCGTATTTAAGCTGTTGCCAAATCACAAAGATCATCACGCTTGTTGTGCGGCGCAAATGTTCCTCAACGAAGGGGATGGAATCGTTTTCCGGGGCGCCAACGGGCCCTGGCGCACCGCTGACAAGGAATTTCACTTGAAGGCGGATGAGGCGAAGAAGCTTATCAAGACTGTTTTGGATACCTTCCACGAAAAGCACAAGGCCTATCCCCTCGAGTTATTCATTCACGGTCGATCGAAGTTTGACGACGAGGAATGGGCCGCTTTTTCGGAAGCGGTGCCGGCAGGCACCAATCTTGTCGGCGTGCGCATCAAGACGACCGATGGGGATATTAAGCTGTTCCGTGGCGGGGACTATCCTGTGCTACGCGGGACGGCACTCCTGCTAGACGAGTCCAACGCCTATCTCTGGACAAATGGGTTTCTGCCTCGGCTCGACACATATATTGGCCCCGAGACGCCTAATCCATTGTTTGTCACTGTTATGAGAAGTACTGGTCCAACGCCGGATTTGCGCACTGTTCTGACCGACATCATGGGGTTAACGAAGATCAATTACAACGCCTGCAATTTCAGCGATGGTTTGCCGGTTACTGTTCGGTTCGCTGACAAAGTAGGCGACGTTTTGACTATGGGGTCAGTCCGAGGGGCAGAGAGGCAGCCGTTCAAATTCTACATTTGAACCGCTCACCCAAAGGATGCCTTGGACATGAGATGATCGGCTAGCCGCTGCTGACGAAAAAAACGATTGTGAGATTTTCGAGTTCACGAACGACACTTCATGCACTGATTTGGAAGTTCCCATGAACCACTTTTTTTAGTGCTATCTCTTAGATTTATAATGGCAATTTCGGATTTTTTGTAACAACCTCGCGCTAACTGTCTCTAGAATATAAATGTTCTCTTCGCTATTTTTTTGGTTCAAACTGCGGAGAACACACAATGGAAACCCTATCTGACCTCATCAAAGCCTTGGGTCACATGCCGATCGAGCATTTGCTCGGCCTGATCGCCTTGGCAGCTCTCGCACTTGCCGCCTTCGCTATTCACGCGGTTAGCTCCGAGGCGAAGGACAAGGAGAGAAAATGACGCGTCTGAAAGAATGGGTGATACTGCCCACCGTCTGGATAAGCAGCGGCGGACTGACCTCTCTTCGCTGGTCTTCGGGTGTTGGCTCGGGCAATACGGCAGCTTTAATGACGCTTATGAGTATCGCGCACGTCACTGACGAAAACGGTGCGGCAAAGGCAACTTATGATCAGATCTGCCTATCGACGGGAATGAGTCGTGCCAAGGTCTCTGAAGGCCTCAACGTGCTTGAAGATATGAACGTAATTGAACGCTCGCGTCTTGGCCGCAGCACATTTCAGCTCACGGCCTTCAACCGGAGAGCGGGATGGGGAAAGCTACCCGCGCGGCACCTTTACAGCGGTGGCCGAATCTCGGCGTTCTCGGACTTCAAACTACGAAGCCCGGCAGAACTCAATGCCCTGAAAATATACTTTCTCATTGTCGCGTTTCGCGACAATGACACCAATCTCGCACACCTCAGCTACGACAAGTTCGAACAGCTTGCCGGTGTAGATAGAGCCCGTATCAGAGGCGCACTCAGCGTGCTGACTTACACTGGCCTTGTCCACACGGAGCGTTTTATAAGCCGCAAAAACGCCTTCGCGATTTCGAATGCATATCGCCTTGCGGGCCTGG
>JANNON010000018.1:0-14945 GCA_031399105.1 Blastocatellia bacterium
GTTTGGTTCCCTTCCGTCAGTACGTTATTCACGATCAGCACTGTGAAAGTTTTGCTCGTCTCACCCGCCGCGAACGTCAGCGTTCCCGAAGCGTTCACATACTTCGTTCGTTGCTCCGCCGTCCCGTCCGCCGTGCTGTAACTCACGGCCGCAGTCTCTGCCGCACTCCCCACCCGTTGCACCGTGACTACTACCTGACCATCGCCTTCGCCTACCGTATAACCGGGAGCACTAAACTGGAACGTGATGGTTACCAGCCCAAAGTTATCGAAGATAGTCTCACCCGGATTCGTCGGGTTCGATGTACCGGCACTCAGTTCCGCGGTCAACGCCGAAACGCTCTTAGCCAGTACCACCCGGTGACGCTCCGTAAAGTCCACGTTGTTTGGGCTCGTCTCAAAGAGAATAGAGTTGGTGGGCGCTTCGTGCCGGAAACGCATGAAGCGATGAGCAACTGGATCGTAGGGAATGCTAATCGCCGTCAGTTGCCCCGCTACATTTACCTGGAAGATGAGTTGGGCGACTGTTGTGTCAAGAGGATGATTGATTCCGTCGCGGCCTTTTACAAACTGGACGGCTCCCGATGGTCCACCAGCCGTATGCACCACAAACCGCGCGAAGTTATCGGCGTCTGCGCCGACCGCGAAGATGCTGTCCGCGCCGCCGCTGGCAGCCTGGACCAATTCGACACCTACTCGGCCGTTTCGTAAGTCGAAAGAGTTTGCTGACACATAACCGTTGTAATGCAGTCCTGCTGTCTGCGACCGTGGCGTGATCACTAATTGTCCGCCCGCCTGAGTCACAGTCACCAAAGGATCGACGGCGCCGACCGATTGCGTCTGTATACCCAGGTTCCATTTGCTCGCGTCACGCGTTGGGTCGTTGAAATTGTCGCTGGGGGGTGGTGGCGGAGCAGGGACCACCACTGGCGCCGCTGTGAAGTTTGCCGTCTGGTTGCTGCCCAAGTTGAAGAAGTCTGATCGCGATGGGACGAAGACGTAATAAGGACTCTGGACCGTTACCGCGTAGTTGCCGCCCGGCGCAAGGTTCGCAAACGAGTAGTTCCCATTGGCATCCGTCTGGACCACTCGCGTGATCGGCCCAGACAAAGTTATCGTCACCTCCGCCAAGGGACTATAAATCGCTGCCTAGATCAGTCCCGACATAGAAAGTGAAGTTTGCGTATTACAAGTAGCCGTGTTGTTCAGGAGAATCGAAACATCACCTGTCGTGCGATTGGCTGCTGCGAGATCACTCTTCCCGTCGCCATTGTAATCGCCCGCCACGACAGAGAAAGGCTGTGAGCCCGTTGTAAAGTTAGTCGCCGGTCCAAAGCTGCCTACACCCGTTCCTAACAGAACCGAAGCGTTATTGGTACCGCTGTTGGCCGTTACCACATCAAGTTTGCTATCGCCATTGAAGTCTCCAACGGCAAGTGTGAAAGGGGTCGCACCCGTAGCAAAATTGTTTGCCAAGCCAAAAGTGCCAGTACCATTTCCTAAAAGGATGGAGACAGTATTGTTCGCCTGGTTTGCGGTCACCAGATCGAGCAACCCATCACCGTTGAGATCATGCACAGCAACGAAGCGAGGAAATGTATCGACAGCGAAGTTTGTGGCCGCGCCAAAAGTGCCGGTGCCAGTGCCTGCCAGAATCGATACGTTGTTAGAAGTGAAATTAGCTACTGCCAGATCCAATTTCGAGTCAGCATTAAAGTCGCCGATGGCAACAGACTGAGGACTCGTTCCCACTGCGAAGTTAGTGGGAGCGCCAAAGCTGCCCGTACCAGTGCCTAACAATACCGAGACGTTAGCGGACCCGGCATTTGTGACTGCCAGGTCAGCGTTGCCATCCGCGTTGAAATCTCCCACGGCCGCAGCGACAGGATCTGTACCGGTCACGAAGTTGGTAGCGGCGCCAAAAGCGCCGGTGCCAGTGCCTAACAAGATAGCCACAGCGTTTGAGCCAGAACGCCCCGCTACGAGATCAAGCAACCCATCGCCATTGAAGTCCCCTGTGGTGAGGCGCTGCACACCAGCACTGATGGGGAAGTTCGTCGGTGCACTAAAACTGCCGGTACCGCTGCCAAGTAGCATCGAGACAGAGCCAGAGCCCTGATTGCCAACCGCGAGATCCAGCTTGCCGTCACCGTTAAAGTCGCCCCCAGCTAGCGAAATTAGGAACGTCCCCACAGGAAAATTAGTCGCGGCGGCAAAGCCCACCGTACTGCACTGCGGCGGCAGGGACTGCGTGGTTTTGAAATTTGCCGTAGCGTTCGTCGACAAACTATTGAAGGTCTGGTTCGACGGCGTGAAGCTTCCCACTGGCGTCACGACATAGTTCGCACCTGTTGTGAGATTTGGAAAGGTGTAATCACCTTGCGGATTCGTCTGAACCGAACCTGCTGGCACCCCATCCTTCGTGAGCGCCAACGTGATCGCATTGAGGCCAACATTATTTCCGTCAGTTACTCTTCCGGAGACCGAAGCGATGGTCTGCGTTCCCACGAAGTTGGCAATCCCGGCTGCGGTTAAGTTGTTGAAGGTTTGATTCAGAGGACTAAAAGAGTAGTTACTGCTTGCCGGCGTCACTAGATAGTTGCCGCCTACCGGAAGATTCGCGAAGGTGTAATTCCCGCTGCCGCTCGTGGTAGTTGATCCACTTGCTGTGCCGCTTAAAGTTACGGTCACACCGCCGATACCTGTACCACTGACATCTTTCACCTGGCCGGAAATTCCAAGGCCGGTAGGCGAATTCGTGAAGTAAATTAGATCCTCTCCGTTGCCGCCGATGATCGGAACCCAGAACGCAAATAGTCCGGCAACACCGGTACCGAATCCCTGACTAGTTCCGCCGGAAATACCGCCGCCAGTGTCGGGAACCACGTCTCCGCGCACAACTAACTTCTCCAGCAAGTTGTCATTCCTAAACCGGAACGAGCCAAAAATCGTGGCACCTCCACTTTGAAAAGAATTAAGAAAGGCGACTTCGCCCGTGGGACCCAGGGCAAACAGTTCCGCTTGGACTTGATTTGGACTGCTTTGGATTGCCAAAAAATTGCCGGTAGTCCCCGGTGCTGCGTCACCCTGAACAACGACCTTCTGCAACGCACCGAATGGCCCACGTCGAATGAAATAGCCACTATCTCCCGTTGCCCCTGCTAGCGCGGAGCGAAATGCGACGTCATGCTGGTTGTTGAGCGACACGTCCGCTGACGCTCCCGTGATCTGAAACGTACCGCCGACAGGTGACGGTGATCCGTGCAGGGCAACTGCCTGCAGGTTTCCCTGGCTCGACCCCATGAATACGCCGCCAGTTGCTCCTGCCGGTCCCAGAGTCGCTATAAACGCGACTTCACCGCTGTCGTTGAGGCTGACTGAGCTGGGAAAGCTGGGAAAGCGAAAGAACGTTCCCCCACCGGGGGCAGGATCACCGCTTACAGCAATGCGATTTAGGGAGCCGCCAGGACTCCTTACAAACACTCCCTGGTTTTGACCTGGTCCACCACTGGTGTTTGCGACGAACGCGATCAGACCTGACTGGTTGATCGACATGTTTGTCTGTACAAGTGATGAAGTAAAAGAGCCTCCTCCGGGAGCGGCCTCGGTAGCTAGTGCGATTCTTTCGATGGTGCCCGAACTCGACCCGACGTAAATCCCGCCTAGCGACTGCGAAAATCCTCTAAAGACTACCTGCCCAGCATCGTTGATTGGAGATGGAGCCAGCGCATTGAAGGTGACGGTGGAAAGAGGTGAGTTGTTGACAGGATCGAGATCACCGTTGGCGACAACCTTGGAAATTACTCCACTCGGCGTGGCTGTAAAGATGCCTTCGTTGATACCTATGTTTCCGCCGATGATCAACGCCGGGAAGACGACCATCCCACTACTGTTGACATAGACCGTATTTTGAGACAAGAGTCGGAGCCGAAAACCTGGTGTTCCGGGTGCCGTGTCTCCGTCAGTAAAAACTGTGCTGACGATCCCGGTACCCGCATGCTTAACCATAAGACTGAATCGACCGCCGGCTTGTTGGGCCAGAAAGCCAGCGTATTGCCCGGCCGCGCCAACACGAAAAGTGCGCAAGGAAGTAAGTGAACCTGCAGGCAAAGAATCATTGTCGTGCATCAGTGGTGTGAGATTGCCCGGAGTGCCAATGAACTCCGCAAAGGTAGCGCCGGTACCGATGATGTTTGAGGGAATAGTAACTTGGCCGCTGTCCAACACTCGAGTTCCACCAAAGGTGGCAGGAACCAAATTCCCTCCTCCCGGAACCGGAGCAACTTCGCCAGCAAGGGTGATCTTTACCGGCGCGGTCACTCCCTCCTGCTGAAATGCGCCGGCGCGGAAGGGAGCTCCAGTGAGGTTGGCTGTGAAGCAAACGAGTCCGCTGTTATTCATCGAGATTGCGGTCGATCCGAAACTGAAACTTGAAAAGATTGCGCCCACCTGGCCGGGGGCCGATTGATTTACGTAGGCCACGGTTTCAATCGTCGCAGAAGACACAAAGCGAAAGATTCCAGAGGTGGTTACACCGCTGCCCGCAATGTTAGAAAAGAACACTATGGCGCCCGAGCTATTGAACGCACTCACTGACGGTATGCCGGAAAAAGTTCCACCCAAAGCGGCAGGAGCCGTATCGCCGGCGCCTACGGCCTTTGAAATCCCACCTTCGGAATTATGGGTCCAGATCGTGTTGGCGGAAATGAATGCGACCTGACTGAAATTGTTTAGACGCGCTCCAAGTGCCGAGTTGATGGTGAAAGTGCCACTTACCGGATTCGCATCGCCGTTCGCGACGACCTTGCGCACACCGAGCGTGGACCCGACAAAAACACCGAACCCGCCGTTACCGCCAACTACCTGGGCGCTGAAAACAATTTCGCCATTGTTGTTCAGCGAAGTTAGTGCTGAAGCTAAAGAAATGCTGCTTAGTGTACCGCCGCCAGTGCCCGGTGCCACATCGCCCGGCCCAGCCACTCTTACTGGGCTGCCGCCGGCTGGGATAAAGAAAAGCGTTGGCGAGGTCCCGGAAGTGAGTGGGGATACGAAGGCGATATCACCGGCATCGTTCAGACCACCGAAAGTAATGAGTCGTCCGAAGGTTGAGTTTCCAGTGTTTGGAGCGATGTCGGTTGACGCAATTATCTTCTGCAGATTTGTGCCGTCGAACAACAATAATGCACGGTTTAATTGGCCGTCGGTTTGTGCGTACTCCGCCAGGAAAGCAACCTTTGCAGAGCTGTTGATACGGGGACTGGTTATCAGATCCGAACGAGTGTTCGGGATGCCTGGGATTTGCTCCCTCATCTGAAAAATACGCGACGTGATGCCCGTACTGAACTTGCGAAGGAAAATAGCCGAACTGCCCTGTGGAATAAACACGTAGTCACCTGATTGATTCACGTCACTTGCGTTTGCTACCCCAAACTGGTTGGAGGTCGTGACCGATCGAGGAGTGAGGGCTGAGTCATTTTGTTTCGAGCTACTGCTTTCGGGCAGAAGCACCAGCGCCAACACGAAGAAGGTAAGGATCCCCAGGCCGAACTTGACGCGGAAGAAAGGTAGAGAGGATGGGGCTGGCATCGATGTTTTCTTTAAACTCCTGGTAAAAGTAAACCGATCTCTCGCTAAGGCAAATCAGAACCGTAAGCGAAGCGACCGGGTCCTGACCAGAGAATGCAAATCTGATCAAAGCAGCTACCCTCGTCAGGAAACCCGGTCGCCCTCGCGGTTCTGATCCGCGCACCACCTTTGGACCCGGTCGCTGGCGCCCGCGGTTCTCATCTCAGAACGAATACTTCAAGGCGAACTGAACGCGTCGTGCCGGGGTGACGGTCTCCGTGGCCCGCCCGAAACCAGGTGCTTCAAGGAGACGTACCGGAACGCCGAAGTTTGCGCGATTGATAAAATTGAAAACTTCTACACGCATCACAAGTTTCTGGCTTTGAGTAAAACTGATTGTCTTGACCAGTGCGAGATCCAGTTCCAGGATGCTGCCGGAGCGGAAACTATTGCGCGCCACCTGACCATCCTGGCCCACCTGCGCCAACATACTGAACGTGTTAGCAGTAGTAAGCCGCAGTGGTTGGGAACGATCGCCGGTTTCGACCAAACCGCCTGTGTTGTTCAAACGGTCAGTCAAGTTTCCGTCGAGATTGACGTCAAAGATGCTGTTTACAGTAAATGGCTGACCAGTTTGAAACTGTCCGGTTCCGGCAAACTCAAGGCCTCGAAATAACTTTCTCGCGAGCCCACCTTCGGAACCAAGTTCGGAAAAGTCGTAAATAAAGTTGTACGAGAAGCGATGCCGGGCGTCGAAGTTGGCTGGCCCACGCTCGCCTGCAAACGTCAGACTGTTCTGCGGCAATGCCGAAGCGCCTGCCATATCGAACACGTCCGAAACATCATCGGTCGCTTTTGAAAACGTGTAACTGGCCTGATATCCGAGCGCCCCATGAAAACGGCCGCGCGCCTGAATTTGCAACGCGTCGTAACGAGAACTGGCGGTCGTTTCAAACTGAGTGATCGCCCCCACGGTCGACTGTGGCCTCCCGCCGGCAATATTTCCTGCGGCAGTGATTCGCGCGCCGGGCGGTAATGCGAGGCCAAAGAAATTCGGCTCGGCACTGAGCAGCGTGCTAAAGACCAACGGCGTCAACAGCGCATTGCGACCAAGGTTGGGTGTCGTAAAACGAAGTAGTTTTCTGCCCTGGGTTCCGATGTATGCAGCGGACAAAATAAGACTGCGATTGATCTCTTGTTCGACTGTGAAGCCATAGTGATGGGCCATCGGCATCTCGAGTTCTCGAGCCGGAAGCGTTGCGCCAAATCCGCTGAGCGCTGGAACGGGGCCGCCTCCCACCAGATTCACGATATCTCTAATCTGCTGAAAAGTAATCGCGGGATTCAGGGTGTTCAGCGTATTTGGCAGTACCAGCCGAACTCCGTTGATAGTAGCGAGTTGGGGATTGATGAATTCGAAAGGACAACGATTCGCCAACTGGCACGAGCCGAACTGGCCGGCTGGTCCAGGGACAAAGCGCAGATTCGCAAAACCACCCGCCAGATCCACGGTCAGAAAAGTTGGATACACGTTGCGCGATTGGCTGACTACGGCACCCAGGATCTGATCATAGTAGAGACCGTAGCCGCCGCGGATCACGGTCGTATGATCTTGTCCAAACAGCTCGGGTGAATATGCAAAGCCGATCCGCGGCGCAAAGTTATTGCGGTCAGGCTCGAAAATTCTCGAACGACCGTCTATGAACGTCGCTAGACCCGGAATCAGATTGAGAGCGCTATTGGCAAATGTCGCTTCAATCCGATTGTTTACTTCCCTCGGTGGCGTGTTGTTCTCGTAGCGCAAACCGTAAGTAAGCGAAAACCGCTGACTGGGCCGCCAATTGTCCTCGGCAAAGAAATCGAGCTGATAGAAGCGCAGCCCGATCGCGGACTCACCGCCAGTTGCCAGCGTCTGTGAGAAACCACTGGCTGCCGAAGCCGCAGCAAAAGTCTCGGGCCGAATGAAGCGATTCGTATAAGAGAAAACGTTGTTGGCGAGCGTAACTTCAGGCGCACCGTTGAAAGTGATCAATGGTCGTGCGTTCCGTGGTAGCTCACTGTTCAACTCGCTGCGACGCGTATCGACACCGAAAGTGAAGCTGTGTGTGCGGGCGCGATAAGTGAGCGTGTCGGCAACTTGATAAGTGTTGTTTACACGGCGTTGCGGAAAGTTGAAGACATCCACTCCGACCGGACTAAACCCGGCAATGTCGACTTGGCCCACCACGCCGAGGGCCGCCTCGGTCCGGGTCGCATTCGGATCGACCGTGTAAATCACCGGGCCGATGTTTGGTCCAAAGTCGATGTTGCTGATCACGCGTGGCAAAGTGGAATTCAGGATGAGCGGCGCATTGAGTAAGAACGGAGTATTCGGCAGCTGGCCGCTCGGTCTTAGATAAGTCTGATCGCGGAGTTCATCAAAATTCAATCGCGTCCGGCCATACGACAATCGCACTTGGTTGAAAACTGGATTAGTTGCGGCCGGACTGCTTATTTTGCTGTTCCAAAAGAACGAGAAGTTTTGCGTGCGCACTCTCGCTCGCAACGACGAGAAGAGTGCTTCGTCGACCGCTGGGATGTCGCGCCAGTCGTCCGTAAAGTTATAGCGTGCCGTGACTGTTTGCAGTCGCTCTCGAAGCTTGAAGTTTCCATCAACCTTGCCAGACAACACTTTTCCCTGACCGCTGGCCGGCAGCACTTGAGTGAAAGTGTTTGCTCCGTAGACTCCATTCGGATTGTTTGGGAACGGAAAGAAGCTGAAGATCGCGTCACCCTGCGCAGTGGTTGGAAACGCAAACACCTGATCGATCAGATTTCCATTGGCATCGCGACGGCCAAACGGATTTCTGGAGATCGCGGATGCTCCCGTTCCAAATGCGCCGCGCTGCTCGATCGTCGGAACCGCAAAGCTCTGTTCTTTGGTTGCGTTCAGTAACTGACCCTCGGCGGAAATAAAGTAGAAAAGCTGATCAGACTGCAGCGGTCCTCCCAACACGAATCCTCCCTGCCCCAGGGTGAATGAGTCTTCGCCGGCGCTGTCATTTCTGACGAGGATCGGTTGAGTGCCCAGCACGACTTGCTGGCCCGTGGCACTCCGCAGCGGAGACGAAGATATCGCCGATGGAGTGTCGAAGATGTTGCGTGCGTTGAGTTGACTGGAATTCAGAAACCCAAAAATAGTTCCGTGAGTTTCGTTGCCGCCGGATTTCGAAACTGCATTCACCTGGGCGCCGATGTTGCGGCCAAACTGGGCCGGAGCAAGCAAAGTGATGACCTGATACTCCTGAATGGATTCAAGCGGCTGCGGCACAAGCGCGAGAAACCCCTGACGCCGTACGCCGATGTCCTCATCGTTGTTATCTGAACCATCGACAGTGAAATTGTTAGCGCGCGAACGTAGACCGTTTACTGAAAACTGTCCAGCCGAGCCAACGCCCGCGCCGACTCCTGGTCCAGCTACGCTGCCGGTTGTGTGCGGCGGTGGCGCAACACCCGGAAGTAACAGCGCTAACTCGTCAAAGGTCCGAGTAAGAGTGGATGCGCCTAACGGCAAAGTTGTGACCTCATCCTCACTGAAGGAACCTGTGCGACGGCCATCAATACGAATCAATCCCGCGCGAATGTCGGTATCGCGCACACCCAACGGAGCCGCAGGCGCCGGGGTTGCGACTGGCGTTGCTGCTACCGGCAATGGATCGAGCGCCACCGGAACCGGCACAACTTCGCCGGTGTAGGTGATCTTCAGACGCTGCAGCACCTCGCGTGTTTGATAGCCCGGCATCGAGACACGCACGCGATAAGTTCCCGGCGAGAGCAGTCCCTGGAAGAATCGGCCACGATAGTCGGTAGTTAAGTTGATGGTGAGACCAGTCTGTTCGTTGATGATTTCGACCGCGGCGTTTCGCAATGAGGCGCCGGTTTGGCTGTCGCTGACGATGCCTTCAAAAGCACCGGTTACGGTGTCCTGAGCAGCAACGCTCGGAAAGCAAGAAAGTCCAACCAGTATCGCGATGCTGAGCAGGAACAGTTTCGGGAGTCTCAGATAGGTCATTCGGGGGGAATCCTTCTGTTGTCAGACTGCAAAAGCTTTGAAGTACTGATGCTGGTTCGGGATTGATTCAAAGTTCCCCGACCTTCAATGTCGCTGGAACTTACGACTTGCTCCTGGGAGCGCGGACGGCCTCGTCCGCACCGGCGGTTGCCTTGTTCGTAACCGTGAACCCTTCAATCGCGACTGCGCGGTCGCGAGCGCCGGGCGGACGAGGCCGTCCGCGCTCCCAGTGAAGACCGTTCGCTATTGCGGACACTCCTGGTTTGTGTGCGTCACCACCGGACTGAAACGCTGCTGATACTCCGCCGACGTGATGAACGAGCAGACCATCGCGTTCTGGATGTTCTGGTCTCGTAACGGAAAACGATTCACCTGGTCCAGCCAGAACAACAACCCGCCCAAATCAGCATCTCTGCGCAAATAGCCAAAGTACTGCGTCGTCACAAACACCCGCCGGTACTCCGCATCCACGAACGCCCGGTTGTCCAACGCCGGCCCCACTCCCGGCGGTACACACGGCGCCGGTGGACTCCCCGGCAACCGGTGACAGTTGTTCCAGTAATCATTCGCCACATGGAACATCACCAACCCGCGCCCGCCCTGCGTGAACAGCGTCTGCAGCACCGCTTGCTGACTCGTCAGGTTCGCGCCAGTGCTCGTCTGAATAGTCTGCAGCAAGGCCGTGATGAAGGCCGGCCCAGCAAGATTCACCGGATACTTCGTCTTGAACTCCGCTCGCTCGACAAAGTCATTTGCCAGTTGCAACTGCGTCTGCGTTAACTCCGCGCCCCCTACTACCCGCGCGCGGTCCGCCACAAACACCCCGTAGCTCGGCAGCTTCTCCGCCTCTCCCGGCCGGTTCGCATCCGGAAACGGATTCGGAAACGGTTGCTGGTTCCCAAACGCCGCTCGGTACAAACGAAACACAAAGGCTCCCGTCTGTTGGAACTCCTGCTCGAAGAAGAACGCGTGCGACACGCGGATCCTTCGCGCATTCACACACTCCTGATTTCCCGCCGGACACGAAGTGATCTGTTCGATCCAGAACGCCGACCCGCCAGGATCTGCCACCCGATTCAGAAAGTCGTAGTACTGCTGCGTCACAAAGTAAGCCGGGTCATCGAGGGGATTTCCCACCGCCGTCACCGTGTCGTTGTCGATGATGTTCACCACCGCCCGCCCGGGACTGTTCAGTCCCGCGTTCTGTGGTTCCTCCAGCAGCACATTCGCCGTTTGGTTCCCTTCCGTCAGTACGTTATTCACGATCAGCACTGTGAAAGTTTTGCTCGTCTCACCCGCCGCGAACGTCAGCGTTCCCGAAGCGTTCACATACTTCGTTCGTTGCTCCGCGGTCCCGTCTTCTGTCACGAACTCTACCGTCGCCGTCTCGGTCAACGTACCCGTTCGCGTTACGGTGATCACGATCGAGCCATCACCTTCGCCGACCGTGTAACTCGAGGCATTGAACTGGAACGTACTCAAGACCAGCCCCACGTTGTCGAAGATCGCGCTGCCCGTACCCGTCGGCGAAGTTGTGCCGGCACTGAGTTCGAGTGTCATCGGATCTACGACGCGGTTCGCCAACTGCACGCGGTGCAAGACTGTGTAGTCGATGCCGTTAGCGCTGGCTTCGAACACGATCGCACCCAGTGGTGGCGCGATTGGCGGCGGCTCGTGCCGGAATCGCAGATGGCGATGCGCGGTGGAGTCATACGTAATCGCCAGGGTCTGCAGTTGGCCCTGCACCGCTACCGTCAGCAACAACTGTGAAGTCGTCGTATCCAGCACTCGCTCCACTCCATCCATGCCGCGATAGAAGCGCTGTGGCGAGGCCGGACCACCAGCCGTGTGGACCTGAAAGCGAAAGAAGTTGTTGCCGTCGCGACCAATCCCAAAGATCGTATCGGCGCCGCCTGGAGCTGCGCGTACCAGTTCCACACTCGCCTTTCCATTAGTTAGATCGAATGAGTTTGCTGAGACATAGCCGTTGAAGTGCGCACCACTCGCCTGGTTGAGCGGCGTGATTATTAGTTGTCCATTGATCTGAGCCGTCGTCACCTGCGGATCAAACGCGCCCACCGGCTGCGTCTGGGTGCCGAGGTTCCACTTGCTCGCATCGCGCACGGGGCTGGTGAAGTTGTCGCTTAAGGGCGGCGTTGGTACTGGCACCGCTACTGGCGCGGCGATGAAGTTTGCTGTTTGACTGCTGCTAAGGTTGAAGAAGTCTGACCGCGAGGGTGCAAAGACGTAATGCGGACTTTGTACTGTCACTGCATAGTCCCCACCTGGAGCCAAAGTCGTAAATGCGTAGTTGCCGTTGCTGTCGGTCTGCACGACCCGTGTGATGGGACCAGATAAAGTTATCGTCACATCGGCCAGCGGTTGGTTAAAAACGTTCTTCAGCTGACCGGAGATCGTTAGCGAGTTCTGACTGCTGCAGGTCGGTGTGCTATTAAGCAGAACCGAGACGTTATTAGAAGCTTGATTGCCAGTTACGAAATCGGTTTTACCATCATTGTTGAAATCGCCGGGAGCCACTGCATACGGAAAGTTTGCGCCAATACCAAAATTAGCGGCGGCGTTGAAAGTTCCCGTTCCATTGCCGAGCAACACTGACACATTGTGTGCTCCCGCGTTCGCCACCACGAGATCGTGTCTGAGGTCTCCATTGATGTCGGCGACTGTCACTGATTGAGGCCCCGTAGACACAGTGAAGTTGGTGGCGGCGCTGAAACTTCCTGCTCCGGTTCCCAGCAGGATTGAAACATTGGCGGAATTCGCATTGGCCACCGCGAGATCAAGCTTGCCGTCCTGATTGAAATCCTGAACCGCAAGCGCGAATGGCGCCGTGCCTGCTGCGAAATTGGTAGCAGCACCAAACGTTCCAGTGCCTGTTCCCAGCAGGATCGAAACGTCATTTGTGTTTATGCTCGCAACTGCTAAGTCAACATTTCCATCATTGTTGAAATCGCCCAGCGCGACGTGACGAGGCCCTGATCCCGCCGAAAAGTTTGTTGCTGCACCAAACCCTCCGAGACCATCGCCCAACAAGATTGAGACGTTGGCGGAGTTGAAATTCGCGGAGGCCAGATCAAGTTTCCCGTCGCCATTGAAGTCGCCGAGAGCCACGAATTCAGGATTTATCGCACCCACACCAAAATTTGAAGGAGCGCCAAAACTGCCTGTTCCAGTACCAAGAAGAATGGAGATCACGCCCGACAAATCTGCCGCAACTGCAAGATCAAGTTTGGCGTCTCCGTTGACATCACCGACTGCTATCGCAAAGGGTGAATTTGCTGTCGGGAAGTCTGTGGGTGCACTGAAGCTCCCTGGCGTTGTGCCCAACAGGATCGAGACGTTATTGGATGAAAAGTTTGCCGTTGCTAAATCAAGTTTACCGTCGGCGTTAAAATCAGCAGCAACCAGATGCTGAGGACCATTCGCAACTGCGAAATTTGTTGCCGACCCGAACGTCGGCGTATTGCACTGCGGGGGAATAGTCGGATTGGCCTTGAAGTTTGCGACCGCGTTCGTCGTTAAGTTATTCAAGGTCAGACTCGACGGCGTGAAACTTCCCGACGGCGTCACGATATAGGTTGCGCCGGCCTCCAAACTCGCAAAGCTGTAGTCGCCGAGAGCATTCGTTTGCGTGGTGCCAGCCGCCACACCGTTCTTAGTCAATGAGACGGTGGCGTTGTTTACCGGAACGTCGTTGCCGTCGATCAGCTTTCCGCTGATATTGACCACGGACTGTGTGCCAACGAAGTTCGCGATGCGATTAACGGTTAGGTTATTGAAAGTGTGCGAGACTGGGCTGAACGAAAAGAAAGCAGACGCGGCCGAGACCGTGTAGTTTCCACCAATCACAAGATTCGAAAACGAGTACTCTCCATTTGCATTTGTGGTGGCGTTACCGGATGTCGGGCCGCTCAGTACCATCCCCACGCCTTGAAGCGCGTCGCCTGTATCAGTCTCGAGGCGACCGCTAATCATCAAAGTTCCGGCAACCACTGCTCGGCATTGTGAAAAGACTGAAGTGTTGTTATTGGGATCAGTCGCAGTTGCTGTAACTACCTCACCAGGCTCTAAAGCCGCAATAAATGTCGGGCTGAACGAGGTGCTGCCTGCGGCGTTGGTTGTCACCGATGTCGAACCAAGAAAGTTCTGACCTTCACCACTACCGGATGGATCACAGGTGTCATTGGCAAAGAACTGAATATTGAACGTTGCGCTTGGAGTGCTAGTGAGCGTTCCCTGAATTACAGTGGAGCCGCCAGTATTCGACGCCGAAGTCAGAACGGGAGCGGCCTGGTTATTGTTCGCACCGCTTTGCAGAGTGATTCCCGGATCACCGTTACTGTGAAATGAATTGGAGAGGATCGAGTTGCCGCTGCCGCCATTAATTATCAAGGCCGAGGGGTTGAAAGCGATCGTGTTTCCGGTACCCACTGCCGCGCCTCCGATAGTGTTTCCGGAGACGTTACTAAGAAACATTGCGTTGGCGGTATTTGGCAGCGCGGATGTACCCGCTGCATTTGTGCCGATCAAATTTCCCTGAATCACATTGCCGGTCGCGTTGGTGTTTATGTTGATGCCACCCGCGTTTCCGGAGATCAAGTTCCGGGCGCCGGCAATTGAGCCTCCAATCAAGTTGTTGTTGGAAGCACTGATAAAAACCGCGGTGCCCCCAAGGGCAACGTTCCCGGTTGCGTCTGTGCCCATGAAATTCCCTTGGACAATGTTGCCGGACGCACCTTCCAGAATGGCAACTGCCTGATGACCGTTGCCTGCGATTACATTTCCAGTACCCGCAGCAACACTGCCAACAGCATTATTTGCGGCGCCTGGGCCCTGAATGATCACACCGCTGAATAAATTTGCAATTACCGCTGTCCCGGCGGCATTCAAGCCGATGTAATTGCCGTGCACGCGATTATCTGTCGCGATGTTGAAAGTGGGATTGGGAGAATTGCCGCCGATTGCTACCCCGTGCCCAAGTGAATTACCGGAAATGACGTTCCGCGCAGACGCTGATGTGCCGCCAATTGTGTTGTCGTTGGCTTGATTGTGAAGCCCAACCCCTGAGCCGCCGCCCAACGCCGCAGTACCACTCGCATCCGTGCCGATGAAGTTTCCAGCCACCGTATTCCCGGTGGCGTTGAACCCGACGATGCTTACGTTCTCACCGTTATTACCGGAGATGATGTTTCTCGCGCCTGCCACCGTTCCGCCAATGGTGTTGTCGGGCGAGTCATCAATGAGGATTCCGAACTGATTATTGGCAATGGCTGCTGACCCAGAGGCGTTCGTTCCGATGTAGTTACCCGCCA
>JANNON010000072.1:0-2067 GCA_031399105.1 Blastocatellia bacterium
TTACGTCTCATTCACCCCATTACGGCGTCCCTAACCTGAAGGTTGGGGTGAATGAGACGAAAGCCTCGTAACGTTGTACCGAGTTTTTGTGCAAAGCCCACTCAGAAAGTGCAGTTGTACGCTTTCATTTGAGCGGTTGCCTGTTCCGCCGCAGACTTACACGCCATCTCGAGCGACCCACGCGTTTGCGGATTTCCCGACAGCTGTTTCCATTGTTTGCGCATCATGGCGAGGCTGTCCGTGTACTGGTCACGTGCCGAGGCAGGCACCTTACCTGTTACGCAGGCTTCGTATTTTTCGAGAAAATCGTCGCAGGCTGGAATCCCGACTTTTTCACCGGCGCTGCTGCCGGCGGACGACGTAGTGCCCGGAGGTGTTGAACGGGCAGCCGAGCTGTTGCTGTTGGAAGAAGAAGCGGGTGTGGCCATATTAGCGTTCTCTGACTTGCTGCAAGCGAGAAGCAGCAGGCTTGAAAACAAGCACAAGGCAAAGAGGATCGTTCTGGACATGGTCCCTCCTGTGGTCTGGTGACGTTTAGCACGTGCTTTAGATTTTTAAGAACCCGGTCATAGTACACGAGGAGGATGAGAGTGCAACGCACTGGTGGCAGCGGTCAAAGGACTTGAGAGCTGGGCTCTGAGGTGAGTGGTGGGAAGCTGAAGCGGGGACAGGGTCCGCCTTCCTGACTGTGAGACGTTCACACTTGAGCGATTGATTCCAAACTTAAATTAAAAGAGGCGCCCTCGGAGGGACACCCCTACAAAGTTCCGTGCGTTTCGATTCTCAGCGAGGAGGCTCAGGGGCGGCAACCGTCAGTACCATTCTCTGTTTATTTCGAACAACGCTGAATGCGTATCTTGCCCCCGGGCGGTCTGCCAGTTTAACTTCATCGATATTCGAGATCAGTTCCCGGCCGTCGATTGTCTCAATTACATCACCCGGCTTAAGGCCCGCATTGAAACCTACTGTCTCCGGCTGAACATAGAGCACTAACAAGCCGCCACTTGAACCCAGTCGCGAGGCAACCCGTGGTCTCAGCGCTACCGTTTCCAAACCCTTGGCCCAAAGCGAGTATGCGAGGGCGTAGCGCGCCTTCGTCGCTGGCGCATTGGGGGCGCCCGTGGCCTCAGGCGCTTCGGGAGCACGCGGGGTGCTCAATCCGAAAAATGGATCGGGAGCCTTCGTCAACTTGACCTCAACATCTTCAGTCTCTTTTCTTCCGGGACGCGCCACCGTAAAGCGCAACAAACCGTCAGGTCCGGCTTCCCCGAGAAACCAGGAGAAATCATCCGCATTACGAATCTCACCTTGATTGACGCTCAGGATTAGGTCTCCTGGATTTAGCGATGCTAATGATGCCGGACTTCCCGGCGCCACTGAGGTTACGAGCAGTCCTCGGCGCGCCTCAGCGAAGGACCTGGCAATAACTTCAGCATTCCATCCATTTCTCATCAGTTGGTCCATCGAGAAAGCGCCGAGCGGTTCTCCTCGAACGCCAAGCCACGGTCGCGGAACACTCGTCTGGCGTTCCAGCACTCGTTTGGCCGCCGACCGAATTGCGGCTGCCGGCAGGATCGTTGCCGCGGTTCCTTTGACCGAGTTAACAATCCCTATCGTTTGGCCTGCTTCGTTAATTGCAACGCCACCGATGTTGGCAGACGAGACCTTCGGCGAGCTGATTTCCACTCGAGTAATATTTCCGGAAGGCGCATTTAGAATTTTTACAATCTCACCATCAATCTCGCCAAGGCGAACGTACGTTGCACCTCCAGGCACTTCCTTTTCGGGAGCCGGGCCCGGAGAAAAAAGATGCACTCGCTGCCCGACCGCAATCCCCTGCTCTTTTGCGTCGTTCAGTGCGCTGACAACCGGCAAACTGTTCGGAGCCAGCTTCAAGACCGAGACACCAGTAACCCCATCCAATCCGACGTAACGAGCCGCGAGCCGCCGATGATCTCGGGCGATAACAGTGACGTCCGGGTTCTCCTCGGTTCGGCTGAATGCCTGCGGGCCAAAGCCGCCCAGAAAGGGTGAATAGGTCCTGCCAACTAAGGGTTGACTACTTCG
>JANNON010000097.1:0-3532 GCA_031399105.1 Blastocatellia bacterium
CAGCCGACGACGACATTCCGTTCTAGAGTTAAGTGATTGAATAAGAATTTTGGCCGCGGATGGACGCGGATTGCCCGGATCTGAAAAGGACGATTAGCGGCGCTTCATTTGGGTTAGATCGGTGTCATCCGCGTTCATCCGCGGCTTATTCTTCCATTCCTCCCGCCAGTAGACCCTATCAACTGGTAGCTGAAGTCTCTCTCACGCAACGCCCCAGCGGCCGAACTGGCGGAGTTTGTTGTAACGACGCGTGAGTCGTTCTTCCTGCGTACAACTAACGGCTTCGGCGAGGCGTTCGCTGAGTGCGGCATCGAGATGTCGCGCGGCTTGATCGTAATCTGTGTGTGCTCCGCCCTCTGGTTCCGGAATAATCTGATCGACGATCTTTTCTTCAAACAGCTCCTGAGCGGTCAGTCGCAAACCTTCCGCAGCACGATCTGCCTGCTTCGCATCCTTCCATAAAATCGCGGCGCAACCTTCCGGTGAGATAACGGAGTAGATCGAGTTCTCGAGCATCAACACCTGGTCACCGACTCCAATCGCAAGCGCGCCACCCGAGCCGCCTTCACCGATTACCGTAACAATCACCGGCACGGTAAACTTTGCCATCTCACGAAGGTTGTAAGCGATGGCTTCCGCTTGTCCGCGTTCTTCCGCGTCGATTCCAGGATAGGCGCCGGGAGTATCAATCATCGTGATGATCGGCCGGCCAAATTTTTCCGCGAGCTTCATCACGCGCAGCGCTTTGCGATAGCCCTCGGGTTTAGGCATTCCAAAATTTCGATAGCTGCGCTGCTTTGTGTCGCGTCCCTTTTGATGGCCAATGAGAACGATTGGTAAGCCGTGAAACCGAGCTGAGCCACAAACGATTGCCGGATCATCCGCGAAGCGCCGGTCGCCATGAAACTCAACAAAGTCTTCAAAGAGCCGTTCGACAAAGTCGAGCGTGTAGGGGCGATCCGGATGACGCGCTAGTAGCACGCGCTCGAAGGCAGTTTTCTGCTCAGCCGTTGTCGGCGGCGGAGGCGGAGGCGGGGTGGACTTTTCTTTCTTCGCTTTTGCCATCTTGATTCGGTGCGCCCGTTCGTGCTGCTTAAGATTTAGAGTCGGTTACTCCTCAAGCATATCTCCCTTAAACAACGGTTGACCAGCCAGCGACGTGTAGAAACCGAAAACTGCGAGACCGAGCACGACAATTAGAGCCAAAACAAAATCACCTGCATACCAGGCTGTAAACTCAGAAGTGATCGGGAAAAAGATGATGAGATGCAGGAAGAAGGTGGCCGCGATCGTTGCGAGCAATCCGAAACGGTACAAACATCCGATCAGGAGGAACGACGCCGTAATCGCGAAAGGGATACCAATCGCACTTTGGTGAGTCAAGCTCAAGGCGAACGCTGCAAGCAGCCAGGCGGCGAGACCAGCCAGCCAGTCCTTGCGCAAAACGATCCGCAGTATGAACAAAAGAAACAGCAGAATAAACGACTGCGTGAGACTTCCAAACAAGCCACTTACCAAACCACCGACGAAAGAACGAATCCCAAGCAATTGGGTAGGCGGATGATCGAACCAGGGAATGCGAGGTGGATGACCAAGCCAGGTGGGAACCAGAGCCGCGAGATAAAAGTTGACGACTACGATTGCACTTCCCAGCACCGTCCCGATGAGAAGATCTCTACCGACGAGCGGATCGCGCCAACCACCTGCCAGCAACCTGGTCCAGGAAATTATCCGACCGGGCCAGCGGCGTCGGACGAACGGCTCAAATGCGATATAAACCGCCCAGTAGAAACATGCCCAGAAGACGATTCGCTGCATGTTGGAAATGAGATTCTGCGCCTCGGCGATCTCCATTACATGATGTGAGGAAAACAGCCAGTTCACAAAGGAGGCTACCAGTACGAATATAGCAAGCCGAGTAGCGCCTTTTCGGTCACCCTTCCCCAATCGCAAGTTTCGCCATGCGAGTACAGCAGCGCCGGCCATCACCATGATGAAAACGGTGAGCAATAGGACCACGAGCATTCGCTGCCTGATACTCCCAATGGCTGCTCCCTCCGCAGGTGGTCGATCCCAGGCGTCGATGAGTTCGAAAGATACCGGCCTGCCAGCAAACGCAGCGGCTTCAACGCGTACCTTAAACTCAGGTTGATTTGGATATGAGCCTTCCCAGGCAGCTCGTAAATCGTAAGCCTGGCGAGGCAGCGAAGCAGGTGGGACCTGTTGAAACTGTGATAAGTCCAACCCGCTTTCCGCAAACAGCAGAGACCAATCTGGATTCAATTGAGTCGTAGTGCTTTGCTGCTTCGGCACCGCTTCGAAAGAACGCAAGCGCCCGAGCGTGTCCAGCGTGACAGTCATCGTGTTTGGGACACTCTGCGCCGGCGAGGTTTCGTTAACTCTATTGCCATCTGATACATCGAAAGCACGCGGGCTCTGCCGGTACCAAAAGTAGATAGCTGCAGGCTGGCCGCTCCTCAATCTATCCCAACGTGTGGTCGATGAATCCGTCTCGCTCACATAGGACAAATAGTTACGGTCCTCACCCATCCCAAAAGCGCTGTCGCCGAACGTCTCAACATAACCAAGCTTGCGCGTGATCGCCATGGCTCGGTCACGCAAGACTTCCGGAGACTTTTCAAGCGGCACTTGCCGGTACAAGGCAATGTCTTTTGAGAAAAAGCACAGGACCGCGGTCATCACGAGCAGCGATGCCAGGAGCGAAACTGCAACGGCCCGCCGCAACGCTCCCTCTTTCGGCGCCGCGGCCACCATCTCGGGCGATGGCGTTTCGCCTGCTGCCAGGGCCGCAGCCAGCGGATCTCCGCCCGGCAAGGCAGCCGCAACTTGCAGCGCCGTGGCCGGACGCTTACCCGGATCTTTTTCAAGACAACGAAAGATAACCCCGTCGATCAGCGGATCGAGATCGGCGACAAATTCTGATGGACTGGAAGGCTGGGTGTTGTTACGTCGCAGAGTCAGTAACTCGGAAAGCGTGTCTGCGTAGAACGCCTTCTTTCCGGTAAAGAGCTCATAAAGAACAAGACCCAGCGAGTAGATGTCGCTCCGTACACTCACCGACTCGCCTTCAAGCTGTTCCGGCGCCATGTATGCAGGAGTGCCGGCCGTCGCTGCGCTTCCGCGAATCTCTTCAGCGAGTGCCGCAATGCCAAAGTCGGTAACGCGAACATCACCATGTTCGTCAATCATGATGTTCGCCGGCTTCAGATCGCGATGCAGCACTCCGTTATGATGAATCGCCGCAAGTCCCGCTGAGAGTTGGCGAGCTATTTCCAACGCCTTGTCCTGCGGCAATCGGCCAATGCGTTTGATAAGCGAGCCGAGCTCTTCCCCGCGCACGTACTCCATCGAGATGAAATGCTGTCCTTCAAACTCACCCACGTCATAGACACGGCAGACATGCCGGTGCGAAATCTGTCGCGCCACACTCACTTCCCTGTAGAAGCGAGCGAGTGAGACGCCATCATGCGAAAGACGCTCCGGCAGAAACTTCAGCGCCACGGATTCCTTG
>JANNON010000141.1:0-4439 GCA_031399105.1 Blastocatellia bacterium
GGAATGCGGGAAAGGGCAACACTGCTCGGAGGACAACTCAATGTCGAAACTCGCGTCGGGGAAGGTACGCGGCTGGTTGCTGAATTGCGAATTGCTTGCGAATAGATGTTAGATGTCGGATGTTGTTTCGGAAGTCCGTAGTCAGTGGTCCGTTGTCAGTTGTTAGTTTGGACTTTGGTCTTTGGACTTTGTTCTATGGTTCGTTATCCACCGGGCGCGGCGTGTTGACGAAGTAGATTTCAGAACCGTTGAGCGCAGCGACCGGAGCCGGTGCGGGAGATTCAACCGGCTTTTTAAAGGGCTCTCTTTGATCTAGTCGTGCTTCTTCGGAATCGGCCTGGTCGCTGCGCTCAACGGTTCTGATTGCTTCGACAAAGTCGAGCTTAACTGCCGCAGAGTTATTGTTTGAAAAACTTTCGTCACGGCACCTACCTCGAAACTAGAAACTAAAAAAACTCGAAACTCGAAACTCGAAACTAGAGACTAACGTGACTTCCCTTATGACCACCATCGTTCTCGCCGATGACCATCTCATTGTTCGCGAGGGCTTGCGGGCGCTGCTCGAAGTTGAGCAGGATTTGAAAGTCGTTGGCGAAGCAGGAGATGGCTTAGAAGCTATGCAGCAAGTCGAGCGACTGAACCCAAAAGTGATGGTGCTCGACCTGATGATGCCCGGGCTCGGCGGTTTGGACGTTCTCAGGCAACTCAAGAAGCGTGTCCCGCAAACTCAAATTGTAATTCTCTCAATGTACGCAAACGAGGCCTACGTACTTGAAGCCCTAAGCAATGGCGCCTCAGCCTACGTTTTGAAGGACTCAAGTTCAGCGGATCTGGTCCTCGCCGTACGCGAAGCTGCGGCCGGTCGGCGTTACCTCAGTCCGCCCTTGTCGGCGCGGGCGATTGAGGCTTATCAAGAAAAAGCTAAAGCCTCAACGTTGGATAGGTACGACACGTTAACCGCGCGCGAGCGGGAAGTACTTCATTTAGCGGCAGAGGGCCTCACGAATAACGAAGTTGCCTCACGCCTCGGAATTAGTTCGCGTACCGCCGAAACTCACCGTTCTAACCTTATTCACAAACTCGACCTGCGTAGTCACGCTGATCTAATTCGGCTCGCTCTCCGCCGTGGAATTATCCCCATGGAAGATTAGTGCTCCAATTAGAGACACAAAATCGTGAGAAAAATACGGAGGGTTTTCCACCCACCTACGTAGGTCTACGAATAGACATGCGTTCACCCCCGGAAGATAATCCCGCCGTTCAATTCATGAGACAGAATTAGCTGAATAGTACTTGTCTGAAGTGAGGGACAAGGAATCGATTAGGTCCTTCAAAGTCTCCCTGCCTTATAAGATTAGCAAACCGGTTTACAGCGGCTGCCGCTGCAGTCGACTCGTGTTCTGGCCCAAGCACTAATTGACACAGTTTCGGTTGCGTTAAATGAAGAGCTTGTTCAGCAGAAGCATTCAGATGCCAACCATTACCAATCGCGACCATTAGAAAGGAGATAAAGCATATGGCGGCAGAGACTGCCCCGTATGGTCGGATCACGCAACGACCACCGGCGGTCAAGGATGTTCATATTGTGTGGATTACGGCAGGACTTGGTTGTGACGGCGACTCGGTTTCAATAACTGCGGCGACTCAGCCGAGCGTCGAAGACGTGGTGATGGGGGCGATACCGGGTCTCCCAAAAGTGCACTTACACAATCCTGTTTTGGCTTACGAAGTTGGCGACGACTTCATGAAGTACTTCTATCAAGCCGAACAGGGTTTGATAGATCCCTTCGTTCTCGTTGTTGAGGGTTCAATCCCGAATGAGAATTTGAGTGGGGAGGGATATTGGGCCGCGATGGGCCAGGATCCGATGACCGGCCAGCCGATTACAACAAATGAATGGATCGACCGCCTTGCGCCGAAAGCGTTGGCGGTCGTTGCGATCGGTACCTGCGCTACTTACGGTGGCATCCACGCGATGGAAGGAAATCCGACGGGATGTATGGGCCTCGCCGATTATCTCGGTTGGGACTGGAAGTCTTCGGCCGGTATCCCAATCGTCAATGTTCCAGGTTGTCCGGTCCAGCCGGATAATTTTATGGAGACGGTCTTGTACCTGCTTTACCTGGCGGCTGGTCTGGCGCCGATGATCCCGCTTGATGACGCAGGCCGGCCGACGTGGCTGTTCGGAAAAACTGTGCACGAAGGATGCGACCGCGGCAGTTACTACGAGCAAGGTGACTTTGCTACCGAGTATGGCTCGCCCAAATGCATCGTGAAGCTGGGCTGCTGGGGTCCGGTCGTTAACTGCAACGTACCGAAGCGCGGTTGGATGGCTGGGATTGGTGGCTGTCCCAACGTGGGAGGCATCTGCATTGGGTGCACCATGCCTGGCTTCCCGGATAAGTTCATGCCGTTCATGGACGAACCGCCGGGCGCCAAAATCTCAGCGTCGGCAATTGGAATTTACGGCGCAGCCATTCGCAAGCTACGCAGTCTTACCAATGCCACAGTCAACAAGGAACCCAAGTGGCGGCACAATCGTCCGGAGTTGACTACTGGTTACAACCCACACCCATTGCAACTAAAGGAGCGTGTGCGATGAGTACGACAACTGTTACAAAAACACCAACCAAACCGCGCACGCTCGTTGACATGAATTGGGATCCAATTACTCGCATCGTGGGTAGTCTGGGGATTTATACGAAGATCGATTTTGCGAATAGAGAAGTTGCGGAGTGTTACTCCACATCTTCGATCTTTCGCGGCTACAGCATCTTCATGAAGGGCAAGGATCCCCGAGACGCCCACTTCATCACGAGTCGCATTTGCGGCATTTGCGGCGACAACCACGCCACTTGCGCAACTTATGCGCAGAACATGGCCTTCAACGTTCGGCCGCCTGCGATCGCAGAGTGGATCGTGAACCTCGGCGAGGCGGCCGAGTACATGTTCGATCACAACATCTTCCAGGACAATCTGGTCGGCGTGGACTTTTGCGAGCAGATGGTCAAGGAAACCAATCCAAGCGTTTGGGAAAAGGCGAAAGTCACAGACGCCCCGCACGCTGAAGACCATGGTTATCGGACAATCGCCGACATTATGACGGCGTTGAATCCCTTCACCGGTGAGTTTTATCGCGAGACGCTGCACGTTAGCCGCTACACGCGTGAGATGTTCTGTCTGATGGAAGGCAGGCACGTTCATCCGTCAACTCTTTATCCGGGTGGAGTGGGCACAGTTCCGACGGTGCAACTGTTTACCGACTATATCGTGAGACTGATGCGCTACTGCGAGTTCATGAAAAAGGTAGTGCCGCTGCATGACGATCTGTTCGACTTCTTTTACGAAGCGCTTCCGGGTTATGAGAAGGTGGGCCAACGTCGAATCCTGCTCGGCTGTTGGGGATCCTTCCAGGATCCGGCCGTTTGCGACTACACGTACAAGAATATGAATGAGTGGGGCAATGCGATGTACGTAACGCCCGGAGTAGTCGTAGACGGAAAATTGGTGACTACCGATCTGGTGGACATCAATCTCGGCATTCGCATTCTGCTCGGCAGTTCTTACTACGACGATTGGGACAACTCCGAGATGTTCGTGAAAACCGATCCGCTCGGCAACCCGGTTGATCGTCAGCATCCCTGGAATCAAACTACGATTCCGCGGCCGCAAAAACGTGACTTCGACGGTAACTACACCTGGGTTATGTCACCGCGCTGGTATCACGAAAACGAACCCGGCGATAAGAAATATCTGGCGCTGGATACAGGCGGCGGACCAATTGCTCGCTTTTGGGCGACTGCGCTCGCCGGCAAGGTGGACATCGGCTACGTCAAGGCCACCGGCCACAGCGTGAAGATCTATTTGCCGAAGACTGCGATGAAACCCGAGGTCGAGTTTGAGTGGAAGATTCCAAAGTGGAGTAACGCAATCGAACGCGATCGTGCCCGTACTTACTTCCAGGCCTACTCGGCAGCGTGTGCTCTTTACTTTGCTGAGCAGGCGCTCGCCGAACTCCACGCCGGACGAACAAAGACCTGGTCGGAGTTTAAAGTGCCGGACGAGGCAATTGGCTGCGGCTTCCACGAAGCGGTTCGCGGGGTTTTGTCGCATCACGTCGTGATCCGCGATGGCAAGATTGCGAATTACCATCCGTATCCGCCGACACCGTGGAATGCGAACCCGCGTGATATCTACGGCACGCCTGGACCGTATGAAGACGCGGTGCAGAATACGCCGATCTTTGAAGAGAACGGACCTGACAACTTCAAGGGGATCGACATCATGCGTGCCGTACGAAGCTTCGATCCGTGTCTGCCATGCGGAGTGCATATGTATCTGGGGAACGGCAAAGTGTTAGAGACGCACCATTCGCCAATGTTTGGAATGGTGAAGTAAAAAACTAGCCGCGGATTTGCGCGGATGAACGCGGATCAGAC
>JANNON010000160.1:0-9622 GCA_031399105.1 Blastocatellia bacterium
ATCTGATCACCACGCTTGCGGGCGCCACTCACGCCATCAAAAAGATCATCGGAAAATCCAGCTACAACGTTGAGGTCTATGGCATTGCGTTGGCGAAGGCTCCCGGAGCAGGCTTGTCCCTTGCGGACTTCGAGATAGAGATTGCCGCCGCCGACAAGGTCTCCGCCGTGGAACGAATGGCCCAGATTGAGCAAGAGACCTTCTTGCCTTCCTATATGTGGAGCGCAAATGGCTGGCTCTGTGCCCAGTTGGGCCTCAAGGTCAGGGAACAGATCCAGAAGTGCGTTCCCCAGATCCACGATCAGGAACTTCGTTCCGAAACACTTCAGATGATTATCCCGGCTGGACACGCGACCGGAATGTCCGCAGTGGTAACGACCATCACGGAGGAAGGGATCGTCATCGAAGCCGAGTGCATCGGTAAGGTCTACGCCGCGGGTGAGTTCGATCAGAATGTCTGGACGATTCAGGGAGAGCCCAACACTGAGGTCATCATCAACCGACCCGCAACGGTTGAGTTGACTTGCGCGACCATCGTCAACCGCATCCCAGATTTGATCGCTGCCGCGCCCGGCTTCACGACCACTGAAAAGATGCCGGCCAATTCCTATCGCGCAAAGGATCTTAATTTCTACGTGAAATAGTCTGGTCTTAATATCTCATTCACCCGAGGTGCGGGGTGACTGTGTGGTTCGCTTATCGGTAAGCGCCAAGCCAGGGCTAACAAGCGCCGTTCGGTGGCTCAACAGCTTCGCCAACATAGTCATGATGCGAAAAATGCATTTCATCCTTGTTCTCGTTTGCGCTGTCAGTTTCGGTTGCTCGTCGGTTATCTCGCCTCCGTCGACCCGCAGCCTCTCTGGCAGCGATCAAGCATTCGCGCGCGCCTTCGAGCAACACGCGCGCAACTTGCAAGTGGAAGGGCAAGGTGTCGTGCGTCGAGTGCTCCCGGATGACAACGACGGTAGCCGGCATCAGCGCTTCATCTTGGCGCTCTCATCGGGCCAGACGCTTCTCGTCGCGCACAACATCGATCTGGCGCCGAGAGTCGCCGGCCTCCGGGAAGGCGATTCTGTGTCGTTCAGCGGCGAGTACGAATGGAACCCCGAAGGCGGCGTGATTCACTGGACGCACCGCGACCCGAAAAAAGTTCACTTGCCAGGCTGGATCCGCCACAATGGCATCGTCTACCACTAGTCAAACGAAAGTCGTCCGCTCTCGCATGTCGATCGACGCCTTGTCACTGACGGCGACAGCGGCTGCGAACTAGTTTGGGCAATTAAAGGAACACTCCTGGCTCATCAATGTCCGACATGATGCAGCTGGTGGTCTGGATTGCGAACTTTAATGTGACGTCACAAAGTTGAATTTTTGTGAACCTCGACGACAGGCTGAAGCATGTCGGACATTGGTGCTGCACGTCGTGCCTACGCCCGATCGGAGTCTGTAATGAATCAAAAACAATCGTTGACGACGATCGGCCAGCCGGTACCGGAACTGCCTGTCGCAGACGTAGAACAGGCACAGCAGTACTATCGTGATGTTCTCGGCTTTGAAATCGGATGGATTGATCAAGGGAAGGAGATCGGCTCCGTCTCGCGTGAAAATGTGGCCATCTTCTTCCGAAGACGACAAACACCTTTTGAACCGGCGGTGCATTGGGTATTCGCTGAAGACATCGACGCCACATATGAAGAGTTGCGACGCTTGGGTTCGAAGATCGTGGAGCCACTGCAGAAAAAGCCCTGGGGTTTGATCCAGTTTACCGTTGATGATTTGGACGGAAACCGATTCTACTTTCACTGTGACTGAACCCGCTGAACATTCTGGGTTTGGAATCGCAGTGCGATGTTAGGGTCCCGCTTTGTGTATTGCGAGTCAGAATTGACATCGTGCGGAAGGTCTTGCTAGAAGTCAGACACCAGGATCTAGTCATCACATTACGACACTGAAAGGATCTTTACGCATGGATCAGAAATCGCTCTTTCTTCAATTCTGGAAACATGAGGGGGCCGCGACTCGCAAAGTCATTTCGCGCATCCCGCAAGAGAAGTCAGATTACCGGCCCGACCCGAAATCTCGCTCGGCGCGTGAAATCGCGTGGCTCATCGTCTTGGAAGAAAGACTATTAGTTGATGGCCTGGAAAGCGGCGCTATTGATTGGCGAGATGATCCCACGCCTGCGACAGTGGAAGAAATTCTCAAGACTTATGATGACGGCCATGGTGAGATTACGGGCAGGCTGGAGCACTTGGCTGAGAGCGCATATGAAGGCGAGGTCGGTTTTGCTGTGGGCGGACAAGAATTCAGGCGTGCTAGCGGATATGAGTATGCGTGGGAATTTCTCTTCGATCAGGTGCATCATCGCGGACAGCTCTCGACATACTTGCGGCCGATGGGAGCGAAGGTGCCTTCGATTTATGGGCCAAGCGGTGACGAGGAGAGCTAAACACCTCATGAGGTAGACTTGGGTAGAGTTTCTCCAACGAAAATAACAAAGCGTCCAGAAGACACAAGCGCATGCCTCAGACTAATTAGTTGGCTTGATCTACCGGGGGGGGAATAATGCGTCAGAGGAACTCCTGGACACATACCATCGTCGCAATGCTGGTTTTCGCCTCAGCTTCCGCGGCGCAGGCGCAGTCCGCGAAAGATAAAGGTCCCGACTACTCAGTCAGAGGCGGTGAGTACAGTGTCCTGAACAACTTGATGCTGCACGGCGTGGAGAAAGTTGAGTACGTAGGAACAGAACCGGCCGAGGCCTACGGGATCAAGTACACCGCGGCGAAGTTCCTCGTGAATTCCGAAGTGCGCGTCACAGGCTCAGGTGAAGAAGTGTGTTCCGGGAATGAAAGCCACTGCGACCTCATTCAGCTAACCCAGTTTGAGGTGTTGGTTGGGCTTGATGCGGGGGACGCGATCCACGATCGGATGCTGCGAAGTGTCCGCGAATTTTGGTCAGCGAACAAACCCTTCAAGTTGAGGAAGGCGGACGCGATCGAGCACCTCAACTACAAGGACGGGCGGTACATCATGTTTCAGGCGCTGCCTGGGCCATACCGTTTAATGCGGTCGAAGAGGCTCGTCTGGGTGGACGGCAAAGTGATCAAGTTCGAGTTCAGGCGCTTTCTGCGCACCGCCTACGAAGGACTCTACAAGAATCTGAGCGGACGGTTGACCGAGAACGAGGCGTTGGAGAACTTCGCCGGCTCGGTCATCCGCTTGCGCGTGGGCGGGGTCAGCATCCAGCCGCGGCAGATGAAAGGCTCATTCCGGGGAGAGTTTTTGAAACTGTATGAAGAAGGAAAGTTCGCAGGTGCGAGTTGAACCGCGGCGTGGTTGGTGAGGCAGTGGTCCACTTCAAATTCAACTGTTTGGAAACCGGGTTAACTTGGGTCTTTCGGTAAGCCTGTCTTGGGATCCAGCAGCGGCCTTTTTTGCTGGACCACGAAACTTCCGCGGACGGTGAGCGCTGCCGGCGGCCAGTTGATATCTTTGCGCGACTCCGCATTCTTGCAAGTGGAGAGCTCGACGAAAAACCGGCCGCCCAGTTCGTCCGACCCTGCGCGCGTGGTGGTGCGAAGATAGCCAGTTGCACTATCGCCGGGCCGGCAGTCGAGACTCAGCCTTCGGCCCCCGAGACCCAGCGGGAACACGAGGTGTGTTCCCGGAGAGATGCGCCCCTCGCCGTCGTCTCGATGAAGAGGTTCCAGCCGTCGGCGCTGATCTCGATGCGGTCGTGTTTAGCGCTGCCAATCCTGGCGCCATTGCTCGTGTGGTCGAACCGCAGCTCGCCTGGATGCCGTTTTATGAGGATTTGCAGAAGCGCATTCGGACGTCGCGGATGGAGATCTTCGAAGGTGCAGGTCACGCGCTTTTCGTGGATGAGGCAGAGCGTTTCAAATCCTCCTTGATGGATTTCTAAGTAGCTTATCAAAGCCGCGTAAGGATTGACGATGCTATTCATAACGAGATTCGCCGTCGAGCCGGAAGTGGTCACGACCGCATTGAGCAAGCTTGGTCGGCCATTCTCTCGTGATGTATCGAGGGTTCTCTGAAACAACTCGCTCCATAGACAGAGCGTCCACATTTGAGAATGCATCCGAGCTTGTAGAAGCTTGATGGGACATCCGAGAGTTTGTCGATACGCCTACATCCATGTCTCGTCCCTATGGTGCGTACCTCGTCAACTATCGAATAAATCTTCAGTCGCTCAGGACGCTTGTTGACAGTCATAGGCGGACGATGCAACCTCGATGCTGATCGAGCACCGCCGATGCCAGCTGAGCGATTGCCTTCCACAAGACAAATGAGGTCGCTATGCAAAACTGCGAAACCCGTAACGCATTATCTCTCACCTCAGCGCTCTTAATGCTGGGTCTGGCTGCGGTGTTCTCGACAGATGCTGAAGCTCAGCCGATGGGCCATGGTCACGGCACGTCTACGACTTTTGTTTACAACAACCTCACCTTTAAGTACGACCTCAGTGACGAGGATTTCAAAGACTCTCCCTCGTGGCATCCTGAAACTGATGAATCGCCGCTTTCAACTCGCGAAGCATTGGCGGTTGCTCGCCGAAATCTTTCTCGTTTCGTTAAAGACTTTGACAAGTTCGAAGTGGAGAAAATTACTCTGGAGAGATTTGAACCCCACAAGTGGGTTTATCAAGTAGCCTTTCATTGCTGGGATAGGAGTTGTTCCGATACTGCTGTGAGCTTTATCGTGATCGTTAAGATGGATGGGTCGATAATAGAACCTCAAATTACTGCGAAGCCGAAGGACGTTAAGTTGAGGGCGCCAGCCAACAGGTACGGAGGGAGCGAATGACTAAGCCCAGTGAAGTGTTTGTAGGCGTTCTCGACTTATTCGCCATTCTCTTACCTGGGGCAATCGCGACAGCGATCCTTGCTCCCAGGATTGGCCACCTCGTGTTTGGATCCCTGGTCACCGTTCCTACCAGCGAGCCAGGAAAATGGGTAGCCTTCCTGCTGTGTTCCTACTTCATTGGTCACCTACTCTTCCTGGTAGGTTCGTATCTGGATCCTCTCTACGATAAGGTGCGGAAAGTGCTCAACCCACTAGGTAACGAAAGCGCTTACCAATGCGCGACAAACATTCGCTACGGCCTGTCTGACGACACCCAACGGAGCGCAGTGAACACGTTTCAATGGGCCAGGGCCGTTCTCATCGCCAATAGTCCTGCAGCGGCGGAGGATGTTCACCGCCTGGAGGCAGATTCGAAGTTTTTTCGCAGCTTGCTCGTGGTATCTGCACTAAGTTCGATAGTTTTCTTTGCAAGCGATAAAGTGCCTGAGGGCCTCGTGGCGTTAGCGCTGGTGCCACTATGCTTTGCGCGCTATTACGAAAGGCGGCTGAAGAGTACGACCCAGGCTTACATTCACATCGTCACCATGCATAGCCTCGGCAGCCTTACAAAAATCGGGACACAGGCCTCTGAAGATGGTAAGCGATAAGCCAAGTCACTTCGCACCACCAATGAAATGTGTCTCAAGCGCAAGAGTGAAATCCGTAAGCCTTGCAGCTGACGGCTGCCTGTTGCTAAAGGCTGACCGACCTAACAATGTTCGGCAAACCGAAACTTGCTCCTGCGCTAATATGCATTCTGACGTTTTGCATCGTGACGGTTGTTATCGTTGACGCGATTATTCCGTTCGGTTATCTCTTTGTGCAGTTGATCAAAGAGTCCGACATCCCGACCGGTGTGCAGATTGTCTTGCCAATTCCTATCGTTGGACTTCTGGCGTCGTCATTTATCATTCACGCACGTACGCGCGGTCTTTTGACGGTCCTTTGCGCGGTAGGGTTGGTAATTGTTTGGTTGCTTGGGTTAATTCTATTTGTGGTCTATCCAATGTACCCAACGCCACATCCTGTCTCAGCTAAACTGGAGCCTGCAATCACGTCGATTCCTTTTGTGGTGGCTATTATCGGAACGATGAGGCATTCGATTCGAAGCATTTTCGCGGGGGACGCGCCCCAGCAAATCGTTGGACGCGAGCGGCAGTAGCGTGTTTCGTAACTCGCTCGGTAATTCGGACGTTAGTCAGCCAGGAGCAGTAACCTGATTATGACCATCAGCTACAGGGAGTCGTATATGAGAACAACCTTCCTGGTTGTGTCGCTCAATTTGATCTGCCTCGCTTGGGGACCTGGCGTGGTGGGCCAAACAGTCACTCAATCACGCTCGAGTGCTATTCAAAGAGACGTCAAACTCGAGCGTGCTGTCTCGGATCGCTATCGCGGGATGATGAGACTGCTGCAACCAGAAGCCAAGAGGAAGCTGGCAATCGCCTCCCGCGCCCTGATAAAGGAGATGGTGAAAAGCCCGGAACCCAACGACCTGGAAAAAATTGCACGTGCGGAAGTGAATAAACGTTTTGTCGGACTGTCTGCAGAACAATCGGCTTTATTGAGCTTTTTTGCCCTGGCAGATATTGCCCAATACGCAACCAAGTTACTCGAGGGTGGTGACAAAAAGGCTAATTTTGAGGCTATCGAAACGATGAAGAATGATCTGGATAGTATGTCCGAGATGGGAGAGATGGAATCGCTGCGCCTGCAGATGGCGATGGACAGACTGTCAAAGATGATGACCACCTTGAGCAACATTTTGAAGAAGATTTCTGATACCGCGGATGGGATAACTCAGAATATCAAGTAGCCACTCGCTTTTTAGCATGAGCGCCTTTAGCCAAAGAGGCAGCAAGTATTAAGCATAGACGCACTGGTCCACGCCTCTTGCGTGCGCATCACGAGTCCGTGGAGTTGCAGACACTCGATTATTCTCTTTCGTAGTTCGCTCATGGTTACACGTCCAGTTTGCAAAAGTTGAACAGCCCTGCTTCCTGAACAGAAATCCAGGCTGTTTTCTGAAAGTGTCGTCGGAGAGGACTTGCGATTGAGAATGATCGGGTTACTAACAGGAAGGCTTTTAACTGCGCACAGCGTTTAGCTCAACAGAGCCTTGCAGCTGACTACGCGATAGCATGCTTCGCAAGTAACATTTTCTTCTGGCTCGAATGCTGAGCGCGCGCTGCCGCGTCAACTCGGACGTTAGGCGCTTGAGTAGTAGTCATGGATAGCTCTATGCAGATCATAAGTCTGAGGGGCTCTACCTTTGTGGGAGGTGAGAGATGAAGTGTGTAGCGTGCGGGAGCACCGCACTCGTCGAGGGTACGCTTAAAGATAATTCGAGCGGTGGGACGAGTGTCTTCCAGCTGAAGGAGCTATCGATTTGGAAAAGTATGTTAGGCGTCGGCACGCGAGAAGTCCGCGCATACGGCTGCATCCACTGCCAGCACCTCCAACTCGCCGTCAGCTTTAGCGAGAAGGATTTGCAGCGTTACCAGCAGTTTGATGGCGAGCAGCCGGGCGTGCTGGAGCGGATAAACTCAGAGCCGAGAGGATCGCAGGAGGCAAAGCCAGGCAGCTGACGCGCGATTCTATGTTTCTCAAGTAACTTCTTCCTTCAGGCGCGGATGCTGATCGCGTGCTGCATATTGAACGCCAGCGTTGGATTGCTGGTGAGTGATTATGAAAGAGACTTACACGAAGCCTGAGTGTCGGGAGCTTTCTCCGGCAGAGCGCCGGCTCTTTGAGTGGCTGATTGCCAATGGAAATGCTGAAGCTTCTGGATATGATTCTCAAGTTTCCCAATTGAAGGTAGTTGCTCGCTGCACTTGCGGCTGCCCGAGCCTGGATGTTGCTCTTGGCAAAAGAAAGTCTCGTACCGTTGGGGCCTCAACAATCTTAGCCGATGCAGTGGGACAGACACCGGAAGGCGTACCTGTCGAGGTCATACTTCACGCCAGCGCAGGTGAGATTTCTGGCTTAGAAGTTGTCTCTCAGGATGCAACCAGGGTCTTTAGTATGCCTCAGCCTGAAATGCTTCAGATTGTGTAATGCGTTCAACGCGCGTAGTGATGAGGTCAGTACCACCTCGCGGTAGCGGGTGGCCCGCGAGCCGCCGCGTTCTTCGGGGTTTTATGCTCAATTCAACCAACACCCCACCCGCTACCGCGAGGTGGTACTGACCTCATGACTTCTACGCTGCATTCATTTACAGAGCGTGATTACGAATGCGAGGTCTAATTTTGCTGTTGCCCTCCAGCATCAGCCAGAGTCTACGGGATACATTATCTTTTATGGCGGAAGGCTCCAGAATTATCCCTACTGTCACAGTTCTCAACAGAGACTCTTGCTGGCGAATTAAAGCAGGAACAGCATGACAGTTGATCCCGCAGCAGTGACCCGACGCTACCGCGTTTCGGTACTGACTTCATTGCCACTGTTCGGTCCGACCAACAAACTAACGAAGCACTACCGAAAGCTTCCATATCCCGAGTAGCATTCGGGGCAGCGCATCAATACCGTCACCTCCGATTACTTCTGATGTTGTTGGGACTGTCCATGCCAAGACGTGGGTCCGAACGACAGGCATCACTTGCGCCCACTTCAACGCACACGAGAGGCTCCGCGGATGCGGCGGGTGGCCGTTGTTATGTGCCGACTGGTCGAGCTTATTCACGCCGCCATTCGGCCCCGCCGGCGTAAACGAGGCGCTCGATCTTCACCACCACTCTCGCGTCACGGCCCTTCGACGCAAACCACCGCCAGTCACCGTCGGGTGGGAACTCATACTTTTGAACCACGGTCCGGCCCGGCTCGATTTCGGTTTCGGTGCGGAACTGAAGGCGTCGCCTCTCCGCGCCGGTCGCCTTATCCACTAGAGACATCTCCCACCCCACGGCCTTAATAACCCTATCGCCTCTATTCTCTACTTCGAGATGGGCGCTCACGACGTGGGGGCGCCTCTTCGGCCTCGGCTTCGGGTGTGGGGAGGAGGACACGAACGGAGGTGGAATCGTGCTGCCCGGCGGATCTTCCGGCTGAATCCTTGAAGGCGGCGCGGGCCAGTACTCCGGGGTAATGACGGTGCGTTCCGGCGGTGGCGGCGGGCTCCCGGGAACTGCCAAGCCGACAGCGTGGATCGCAGCATCGGGGGCGCTCGTGAGCTCGAAGGTCGCCTGCGCGCAGGCCGTAACGGTGGCGAAAAGTAAAACTAAATAATTCCCGCAGTTCTCACCGTCCCACTCCTCTCATCAAACAAGGCACAGAGAGCGTTCGTGAGCGTCATTTCGTGCGACTGTCGCTCCTATTACCATCAAAAATGGAAATCGGTATAACGCGCGAATTCACCGGGCGCGGACACAACTCCGCTACGACAGGGTGACGATGAATTAAGCTAACTGGCGCTCCGGTTTGAATGGGTTGTTAGATTGCGCCCTACCATGCGCAATTGAACTTAGTGTTGTGATCCAGACCCGCCAGGCTTCTGGCTGCCCATCCCTTCCTCATCGCTCGGCTTCTCGCTGCCCATCCCTTCCTTACCGGACCGCCCCGCGCCCGCATTGCCGCCGCTCGACGGCTTGTCGTGCTCTTCCCGCCGCTTCTTGTCCTTCGCCTGGTCTTTCTGATCGGCCATTCGTCCTCCTGCGTATTTCCACCATGCCATCGCTATGCCATCTAAACACCATCGGGGGGCTGTCGCCTCCCGGTCTTTAGTCTTCGGCTGCGGTTTCCGATCGCCTATCGCCTATCG
>JANNON010000293.1:0-7194 GCA_031399105.1 Blastocatellia bacterium
TTTCAAGTTTCAGTTTCAAGCTTCGAGTCTTCATGACTCGCGCCTTGAAACCTAGGCTGACAACTGAAACCTGAATAGGCTGGGAACGAGGACTCGAAACTCGAAACTAGCAACTCGAAACTTAGAAACTCGCTTTTACGATCTCCGCCCCAGCGGTGCGCATCTCTTCGATAGCGCGGTCGCCGTCGCCTGGATTCAGCTCGACGGGTCGCATGGCGTCTGCAAGTGCCTTAACTTTAAACCCTTCCTTCAGGCCATCGAGCACGGTGTTCTTGACGCAGTAGTCGGTCGCGAGTCCGCCCACCCATACTTCCTCAACTCCCAGCTGCTGCAACTGCAACGCGAGATCGGTGCCGTCAAATGCCGAGTAACAATCCTCGTCGCCCAGTCCTTTTGAGATAGTGCGGATGTGCAGATCGTCGATGAGTTGCGGATGAAACTCCGCGCCCTTTGTATTCTGGACGCAGTGGACGGGCCAGGATCCACCGTAATCGGAAAAATGTTTCGTATTCGGCGTGTGCCAATCGCGACTCTTGAAAACCGGCTCGCCGCGTTCCAGGAATTCTTTCGCCAGTTGATTTAGTGGTCGCACAACTTCATCTCCGTGCGCGACAGCCAGCGCGCCGCCCGGACAGAAGTCATTCTGAACATCGACAATTATCAGCGCCCGCTTTTTCTGATTAACCACGATTTTAGTTTATTGCGAATAAGCGGTGATGGAAAGCGAGCGTCGCGATTGTGTTGTAGGGGTGTCCCTCCGTGGGCACCCTCTGAAGCCGAAGGAAAGTGGGATTGGAATAGGACACCTGCGCGCGTGGTAAACTCGCCGGTCTACAAACCACACGAGGGGCGCCCACGGAGGCATGCCCACACAAGTTTTGCGACTGAGAGTTGGTCTCCCATCGAATGTCAGAACTGCTAAAACTCTCCCTGGGCCAGTACAACGCCCACGTGGACAACGCTCTTCTCGAGGCTGAAAAGACCGCAGTACTCAGCCGCATCTGGAAGCGCGACTTATCGCTTTGGAGTAGTGACCGAAGCCACCAGCGGATCATCAATAATTCATTAGGGTGGTTAACAGCGCCAGAAAACATGAAGGCTGCAACCACCGAGCTGCACGAATTTGCCCGTGCCGTTGCGAAGGACTTCACTCAGGTTATGGTTTGCGGTATGGGTGGGTCTTCGCTCTGTCCGGAGGTGCTCGCAAAGACTTTTGGCCGGCAGCCGGGCTTTCCGCAATTGCTTGTGCTCGACTCAACCGATCCGGATTACATTGCTGCGTTAAAAAGCCAGGTTGATATTGCGCGGTGTCTCTTCATCATCGCGTCCAAGTCAGGCACGACAACTGAACCGCTCTGCTTTTACAAATATTGGTACGACCAGGTGGCCCAGCAATGCAGGAAGCCTGGCGACTCGTTCGTGCTGATTACGGATCCGGGCTCGCCTTTGTTGGACGAAGCACGAGAAAAAAACTTTCGTCGCGTGTTTCTCAATCAGTCAGACATCGGCGGCCGTTACTCGGCACTCTCTCACTTTGGACTGGTGCCGGCGGCCTTGATGGGATTGGACCTGGACCGGTTGTTGAGCAGCGCGATTGAGATGGCCGCGGCCTGCGGATCGAATGTCCCGCCTCGTCAGAACCCCGGCGCTTTGCTGGGTGCAGTGATGAGTGAATGCGCAAACGCCGGACGAGACAAATTAACTTTGCTCACCACAACAGAGATTGCCACGTTGGGTCTCTGGATCGAGCAGCTCGTCGCCGAAAGTACTGGCAAGGAAGGAAAAGGAATTCTGCCCGTTAGCGGCGAACCAGCGGGTGCTCCTGAGGTTTATGGAGCCGATCGATTGTTCATATCGATTGGCGATACTGACGAGAGTGAACTGAATGCTCTCGAAGTCGCGGGCCATCCGGTTATACGCCGGAAGTTTTCAAATCCGTACGAACTGGGCGGCGAGTTTTTCCTTTGGGAGTTTGCGACAGCATTCACCGGTTGGCGACTCGGCATTAATCCATTCGACCAGCCAAACGTGCAAGAGTCGAAAGACGCAACAAAGAAATTACTCCAGATTTTTGTTGAGAATGGCAGCTTGCCCAAACAGTCCGTCGTGTCGTCTGACGAGCGGCTAACGGTCTATGCTTCTGATCGAAAGCGCGAATCGTTGTCATCGAGCCAGACGCTGGATGTGCTGCAAACGCATCTTGCCAGCGCCGAACGTGGTGACTACTTTGCTTTTCTGAATTACGTAGAAGAGAAGCCCGCGATGGATGAAGCCATGCTCTCGATGCGGAAAAACCTGCGCGATCGTACTCATTGTGCGACGACGAGTGGCTATGGCCCGCGGTTTTTGCATTCAACCGGGCAGTTGCATAAAGGTGGGCCAGACACAGGAATCTTTATTCAGATCACTGCGCCTGACGAAGTTGACCTTGCGATTCCCGGCGAACCGTACAGCTTTAGTGTTTTGAAACAGGCCCAGGCATTGGGAGACTTCGAAGCACTTTCATCGAGAGGCCGGCGTGCAGTTCGCGTGGACTTGGGAACGAATGCGGAGGCGGGAATGCGGACGCTGGCAGAATTAATTACGAAGATGTTAGATGAAGATGTTAGATGTTAGATGTTAGTGTTCTTGCTCAACAGCTAGATTGGGGGCCGTGATAGACGCATGATGAAAACTACCTCTGACATCCAGTATCTAACATCTACTGACGCACGGACACACCGGAGTTGGGCTCCGTTCATACCGAGTGGGAGAAGTAAGAACGCTATCCACAGATTACCCAGATTACCCAGATTAAAATCATTCAGATACCTGCCGCAATCGCCGCGATTCACCTTAACGAAGGGCGACACATTCTAAATTTTAATCAGCTGCATCTGTGTAATCGGTGGATGCTCTTCTTTAGCAGTTCACATAGCCAAGCGCCCAGAAGACAATAATGAAAATTAGTATGGTGGAGATGCAGCCACCACCAAACTTCCATGCCGCGGCGCCCGCAAGTATTCCTCTTAAAGGTCCTTCCATGAGTCCTCCCGTAAACTGGTGTCGGTTAGTTAAGCTTACTAGCGGCCCGCTGCAGCATTAGTTTTGCCCTGTCGCTTTGCTTCTTCGAGCTGCGCGCCCAACTCTTCTATCTCTTCCTGGCTTAGAACCTTGCGCGCCTTTTTAAACATCTCGCCCTCTTCCTCTTCGACGTGATGCTCAATATTCTCTTTCAGCACGGTGAACTTCGCAGTCCACTTTTCATCATCTTTGGGCTCGGCTTCGAGCTCAGTAAGCAGTTGCTTCACGAGGTTATGTTCCTCATAAGCTTCGAGCGTGATCTCGCGCGTCTCTTCCGCGTCCTCAATCGCCGGATAGAAGATCTGTTCCTCGACCTCAGCGTGAAGATCCAATTCACTCTTCAACTGTGTAAAGAGATCTTCGCGAGTCTTGAGCGCTCGCTCGGTCGTCTCGTCGATCTTTTCGAGAAGTCCAGAGACTTTTTGGTGGTCTGATTTGAGTAGTTCAATGGCGTTCATTTCATTCTCCCCTTCTTGAAGTAGTTCTTGTTTAATTCAAAGCTTTGCGTTTCCTGCCCGAATTGAGCGCAAGTCAGTCGTTCATCGCTTTCGCGCGGCTGTTTTCGCGCTGACCTGTCTGGCACCACTCGTTTTCTTTGAGCTGCTGGATTTGCTGGCTGCGGACTTTCTTGCGCCGTTGGAACGGACAGCTTTCTGGGCAGTCGCGCTTCTTCCGACGGAAGCTGTCTTGCTCGCGGATCTCTTTGCTGAACCCTTCGCCGCAGCTTTCTTTGCGCCGCGCTTCGTGCTCGCGGTTTTAGCGGCAGTCGCACTCTTCTTCGCTGACGATTTCTTGCCCGATTTCTTAGTGCCAGCGCTTTTACTCGCAGTTTTACGCGCCGAAGCTTTTTCGGACTGAGTGGCCGAATCGGTTTTTGATCCCAGGCCCACCAGATTTGCCAACGCTCCCAAAATGCTGGTCCCCCGTTTTTTGGGAGTTGCGCGCGTCATCGTCCTGGACTTGGCTGATCGCTTCGTCGCTTGCGGTTTTTGGCCCATGACGCGAGTTTTCTCGGCCGCCATCTCATCGCCCAGCCGCTCGATCTCTTCCTCGCCTAACGCCGCTTCAGCTTTGCTGAAAAGTTCGCCCTCTTCTTCTTCGACATGGTGCTCAACGTTTTCTTTCAGCACCGTCAGTTTTGCGTCCCACTCCTCATCGGGGCTCGCGGCTACCGCCAATTGGGCGAGCAAGTCCTTAACGACCTGATGCTCTTGATATGCTTCCAGGGTAATCTCGCGCGCTTCACTTGTGTTCTCCAGCGCCGGATAGAGGATCGCCTCCTCCACCGGCGCATGCACATCCAACTCGCTTTTCAGTTGCGCAAAGAGGCCCATCTTCGTGTCACCAGAGGCCGCTTCGATCTCCTCAAAAAGCGCCGACACCTTTTTATGGTCTTCCTTCAAAAGTTCAAAAGCCATCTCACCCTCCTCGTTAAAATTGCACTACTGAAATCAGTCTCCGTCGAAGTCGGTTTGAGTATGCCAGACAGCACTCTGCACTCTTATCGGACAGGAATTCTTTGCAGATAGTGTATGGGCAATCAGGGTGCCAAGCGTTGGCGGAGTCTCAGGTCTCAAGTCTCAAGTCTCAGGTCTCAAGTCTCAGTTCTCAAGTCTCAAGTCTCAGGTCTCAGGTCTCAGGTCTCAGGTCTCAAGTTATGTTTCGACTTTCCATCTTCTCTGAACAAATTTGAAATCTGAGATCTCAGACCTGAGTCCTGAGACCTGAGACTGGGTTTGACCTCAGCACTTACCCAACACGACTCTTGAGGAACTTAAGCAGCGATTCCTCGGTTGGATGTAGCTTTCGTCCCTGGTACGAGATGAAGTCGTCGAAGGAGTCAAAGTAGTTGTCGATGATCTTTCCTTTTTGAAAGCTGTCGATGACTGTTGGTGATACGTACGAACTGCGGCAGACTGCGGGAGTATTCCCCAACACCGCTGCCGTTTCTTTGATCGCGGCTACGACCTTTCTTTTGCGCGCGTTGGGTTTCTCGATCACCTCGGTTCCTTCACGTGCAAGTGCGCTGGCGCAGATGAGCGTTCCGGCCCATGTGCGAAAGTCCTTGGCGCTAAACCTCTCACCCATCTGTTCCTTGATGTATTCATTGATGTGACGGCTGGTAACGTTTACCAGGTCAGGACCGCCGTTGCGAAACTGGAAAACATCCCGACCCGGAACTTTCAACAGAGCCCTGACAACCTTAGCTACCTGCGCATCTTTTAGAACTCGCTGTTGCCGCACACCGGACTTACCGGGAAAATCGAACTCGACCGTCTCGCCTTTTACTTTCACGTGCTTCGTCCTCAGCGTGGCGATGCCGTAGCTTCCGTTCTCGCTGGCATAGACCTGGCTTCCCGGACGCATGAAGCACGTTAGAAGAATTCTAAGAATGGCTGCCATCACTCGGTCCCGACCGATCCCCGGTTGGCGTATATGGCGCTTAACTGTCGCCCGCATCCTGGGCAAGACCGCCGCAAACTTGACCAATCGCTTGAATTTCTTCAGGTCCTGGGTACGCCTGTGACTCTCGTGGTAGAGATATTGCCAGCGTCCCGCTGCATCCTTGCCCACAGCCTGAAGCTTTCCCGATGGCGCACTGTTGATAGCGACGTCTGTCCAGGCAGGAGGAATCCTCAACGCTTCAATTCGCGCAATATCTGAGGCCTTCACCCGTCCGCCTTTCGCAGCGCGAAACTTGAATCCTCGTTTTGGGTTTCCCGTTCTAAGTATCCCAGTTGCTTGTAAGCGTTCTACTCGTGTCATTGGAGTCGGAAGAGAAATCGATTAAGGATCAAAGTCAGGTCGATAATTCTGTTGCTTAGGCACCAGAAGTTTGTGTCCAAATAGTCAGGAAGAACAGCGCGAAGCGGACGAGAGTCAGGCCAGGTTCCGTACAATTATCAAACCAGACGGCTTGATCAGAACCGCGGGCGCAGTAACGGGCCGACGCATTCAACTGCTTTTGAAAGAGATCTCAACTACTCTGGTACATTGAGTGCTGCCTCCGAGTCGACCCGGTCGCTGCGCTCCGCGGTTCTGATTGATTCTCTTCGCCCCCTGCCTCAGCGACTATTTCCTCTTCTGATCACCTCGGTCTCCCTGACCCGGTGGGACGACTTTCTTCGCGTGCTGTTTCCGATCCTGCGTCAACGATTTCCCGACGTCCGTTACTTCGTCGAATTGACCTTTCTCGTCACGTCTTAGAAATCGCTTGTCTTGTCCGGTATCAATTAGTTCGCGATGACTCTCAGTTTTCTTGGGCATGACACCTCCGCTGTTATGTGTAGGCTTACTGTACAGGTTGAACTCCGGTTGTTTATTTACAGATCACCTTTCTTCACGATGACGCTTGTCATGCCGTTCTCAGCGCAACCCTAATGCCACTTGAGCTACAGAGCTTTGCAGGAGCTGAGACTTCCACTCTTCCACAGAATGCCGAGCTCTCAACCCACACTTTCATTGAAAAACTGCTTTGTTAGGTGTGCGGGGCTCGGCAATTGCAACCGCCTGTTGCGTCAGTGGCCTGTTGCGTCAGTGGAAAGAATCCCCGTCATAAAAAGAAGGATGGCGACTGCCTTAATGAATCGTTCGTGATTGAAGATCTTAGCCACTTCATTTTGAGATGAGGAGCTACCAGATGGCGAGTACAACCCCAAAAAAGCGCGCCTCGACGAAGCGCTCACCACACAGCAGGAAGCGTGTGACTGCGATGCGCACGTCGTCGCGCAGTTCGAGTGACGCGGAAGTAAAAAAGATTCGCGAACCAAAATCGCCGATGCCGGAACAGCATCAACCGAAACCTGGAATTGAATCGAAACTCACCCCACGCCCCCGATACGAGGCTCCGCTTTATAGCGCTGCTGGCAAACTGCAAAAGAAGGTCGCGCTGATCACCGGCGGCGACTCGGGGATCGGCCGGGCAGTAGCGCTGATCTTCGCGAGAGAAGGGGCAGACGTCGCGATCACTTACTTGCCGGAAGAACAGTCAGACGCGGAAGAGACGCGCGACGTCATCGAGTCCGAGGGCCGCCGCGCGCTACTGATTGCAGGTGATATTCAAGAACCTGAGTTCAGCAGGAAAGCGGTGCGGCAAACGATCTCGAAGCTCGGCAAGCTCGACATCCTGGT
>JANNON010000311.1:0-3268 GCA_031399105.1 Blastocatellia bacterium
GCATCCGGGAGGATCACTATGTCTATTGCACGCATCACTGAAATCAGCTCGACTTCAAAGAAGAGTTTCGAGGACGCGATTCAAGGAGGAATCGCTCGCGCCACTAAAACAATTCGTAACGTCCGCAGTGCCTGGGTAAAAGAGCAGCAGATCAAAATTGAAAATGACACAATCGTCGAATACCAGGTCAACTTGATGGTGACTTTCGTTCTCGACGAAGGCAACCAAGAGGACGTCGCATAGGCCGACTGTCGTACAACTCCTCAGCGCGCTCATATGAGTGCGAAGCTGATCCCTCGTCCCCCTTCGGGCGCTTTGTGACGCAGCCTTTAGATCGCGTCACGTTATGATGGAGGAGGTTATCGTTATGAAGAGCAGGTTAGTAGTATCGCTGCTTGTCGCACTCAGCCTCACGGCTGGCCACGCGGTCTTTGCTCAAGGAGCAGAGACAAAACCGAACCCTGATCAAGCAAAGGCTGAGAAAAGTCTTTACGAACGCCTCGGCGGTGTCTTCGCCATCGCTGCGGTAGTTGATCACTTTAGCGACGCGGTGGTGGAGAACCCGATCGTAGGAAAGACTTCAAAGAACCCAGCCCTCAGGGAGTGGCATACGAATAACCTGGGCAGGTTACCGGGCCTGAAGTTCATGCGAACGCTGTGGGTCTGCGAGGTCGCGGGTGGGCCGTTTAAATTCTCTCCTACAAAGCCGGGTAAAACTCATTTGGGCCTTGAAGAGGCGCATCGCAATCTCAATATCTCACCAGAAGAATTTGATGAGGTGGCGGCCCAACTCGGGCGTAGCCTCGACTTTGCCAAAGTGCCTGCGCGCGAAAAGGGAGAGGTCCTCGCCGCCTTCGCAGCGCATAAGAAAGAGGTAACCGCGGGACACAAGCCGAAGTAATTACGGGTGACTTACGTGTCAGCCCGGCGTGCTGCAGAGACTGAGACCGGTGAATCGTTGAAACAGTAACAATTCACGGGGCTCCTTGGTGTCCGACATGCTTCAGCTTGTCGTCTGGATTGCTGACTGTTCAATGTAGGACGTTAGTCCTTCAGGCAAGCTTGCTTGGTAAATCGAGCGCTACATGGGACGCGTCGTTGGACCGCTGACCAAGTATCGGAGGTGCCTTATTCGTTCGCTGCCTGCTGAGTATGAAACACGATCCTTGATGTCGAACCAAAACGATGAGCAAAACACGAAACCTTTTGCTGGCCACCTTGATGCTGTCGTCATTCGTTTCCACCTCATTCCCGGTGACGCGAACATTATCGACGCAGAGCACGCTGGAGTTTTACTTCATCGACAGTGAAGGTGGCGGCGCGACACTCATTGTCACTCCGGCAGGAGAATCTGTGTTGATAGACGCGGGTTGGGCGGATGTTGACGGCCGCGACGCGAAACGTATTCAGCAAGCGATGCAGATGGCGGGGATTACCGCGATCGATCATTTAGTTGTGACGCATTACCACCAGGATCATTACGGCGGCATACCTGATTTAAGCCGGTTGGTCCCAGTCAAGCGTTTCTACGATCATGGTCCAATGGCTGCAATGACGGAAGACCCAAGGTTCGCGGAAAGGTATGGGGCGTATCGGGCGGCAGCGAAGAACCAGACCACTACCTTAAAGCCGGGCGACAACATCCAATTAAAACTGACTGCCGGCACTCCACCAATTGAGATCCTATCCGTTGCTGCTAACGGGCAAGTCATTGCCAAAAAGAAGGCGAAGGCCAATCCTGAATGCGGTTCAAACACACCGCAAGAAGATACGAGCGAGAACGGACGAAGTGTAGGCTTGCTGCTGAGGTGGGGAAGCTTTGAATTTCTCAATCTCGCAGACTTAACTTTCAACATCAGTCAACGATTGGTCTGTCCTGTAAATCAAGTAGGCGAGATTGACCTCTTTCAGGTGACGCATCACGGAGGACATGTAAACAACAACCCTGTGCTGTTGCGCAGTTTTCGTCCGTCAGTTTCGGTGATGATTAATGGCCCACGCAAAGGCGGCCATCCCGATACCATCGCCTGGTTACAAAAGAACCCTGTCTCTAAAGCACTGTATCAACTTCATCGCAACGTAGAGACTACAGCCGAGCAAAACACGCCAACCGAGTTCATTGCTAATCTCGATGAGCAACCGGATGCCGGGCATATGATCACGGTTTCGGTTGACGCAGGAAAACGGACTTTCCGTGTAACGAACGGTCGAACGAGGGACACCAGGAGCTTTCCTTTCAATTGAGGCCAGGGACAGGCGCAAAGCACTCAGAACCGCGGAGCGCACCGACCGGGCCGACGCGAAAAATTCAACTGGTTTTGAAAGAGATCTTACTCTAGTCAACTGCGTGCTGCTTCCGAATCGCCCCGGTCGCTACGCTCCGCGGTTCTGAGTGCTTCTCTTCGCCCCCGGCGACACTTCTTGTGCAAAGCCGGTGAATGAGACGTAAACTCCAGCGGCAATATCAGGCGGGCACTTTTTCTGCAAAGTCTTATGCGGGGAGAAACTGTCTACATGTGCTTCAAGAATACTAAGTCAAAATCTTATTCGCTTCCGTCAGTCGCATTGATAGTGATAGCAGCGCTGACATGCATTTCGCCGCCGGTGCTTGGGCAGGCTGTGCCGTATTACCAACCTCATTTCCCGCCGGAAGAATTCAAGGTCCGATGGCAGAAGATGTTTGAACGCATTGGGGACAACATCGCCATCGTGCAGGGCGGCCCAAAAGCCCGCGGGTTCACGTTGCCGCGTCAGACGAACGAGTTTTACTACCTCTCAGGAATCGAAACTCCGCATTCGTATATCGTGCTTGATGGAAGAAGCCTCAAGGTTACGCTCTATCTGCCGCCCAGAGACGAGCGACTGGAACGAAGTGAGGGCAAAATTCTCTCGGCGGATGATGCCGAGCTGGTTAAGAAACTAACGGGCGCCGACGCTGTGGCAAGCACGCAGCTAATGACGGAAGTGTGGGCGCGCAACCTCTTGCAAGGGCCGCCGCCACCGGCTGTTTACACAATGTTCACGCCGTCAGAGGGCTCAGCCGAGCAAAGGCACGAAGGCGAGAACTATGATGCCGGCATTGCGCTGGACTATTGGGATGGGCGCGTCTCTCGAGAGACAAACTTCGTTCAGTTACTACGAACACGATTTCCGCGCGCGGACGTGCGAGACCTGACTCCAATTCTGGACGATCTCCGCAGTGTAAAGAGTCAGCGGGAGGTTTCGTTGATCCGTCGCGCTTCACAACTGGCGGGCCTGGGCATCCTGG
>JANNON010000711.1:0-4730 GCA_031399105.1 Blastocatellia bacterium
GCTACCTACCAGGCAACCGCCGGCGCCGGCGCCTATGGCAGCTTGGCTAACCTCGGAACCCAGGGTCTGATCGATTCAGTGGTGGTCGCCAGCGCGGTCGCAGCCACACCAAAGAGTGGTTACAACTTCAACGCCGCATCCGTTGCCGTGACCGGTATTCCGGCTTTCGATGCTACGGCAGTGCCCGCCGTCTACACAGGCGTTACCGCAACGGGCACGCGCAGCTTTTACGTGAATGAGTCGGGAGTCATGTACTTCAACTTGTCCGCCACCGCGCCGACTTGCACCGCTACTGCGGCGCGAACAGTCACCGGTACCGTGTTGAATTAGTCTCATACGGGTTGCTTAACTTACTGCGGAGACGAGCTAATCTCGTCTCCGCAATTAGTAAGCACACGAACCTAATCGCCAACACTGAGCGAATTCTCTTAAGGAGCTAAAAAATGACATTGAACAAACGCCAAGAGGGCTTCTCTTTAATAGAGTTGCTCATTGTGGTTGCGATTATCGGAATCATCGCCGCCATCGCCATCCCGAATCTTCTCTCATCACGACGCGCTGCGAACGAAGGGTCCGCCCTCTCGTCAATGCGCATCATCTTCAGCTCTGAAGCCACCTACCAGGCGACCGCAGGAGCCGGCTCTTATGGCGCTTTGTCCGACCTCGCCACACAGGGCTTGATCGATTCGGTGCTGGCCGCAAGCTCGACTGCAGCCACGCCAAAGAGCGGTTACAACTTTCAAGCGGGCGCTGTTGCCGGTCCCACCTCGGCGGCATTTGATGCCACGGGTCAGCCTTCAGTCTTCACCGGAATATCGGCCACAGGCACGCGTAGCTTCTATACGAATGAAAAAGGCGTCATGTACTACAACCTCACCGGCACTGCACCCACATGCACGGCTGACGACGCTCGTACGGTCACTGGTTCAGTCTTGAACTAACTCACCTAATTCAACTTCCTCTCCATTTTGCGGGGCAGGGCTTCACGGCCTCGCCCCGCAACTTTTTTATGAAAAGGAAATGCTCTGGGATCTACCCCCCTTGCGCGATGTGTTATTTTGACTTTGCGATTTTTTCACTTCGCCACATCTCTCGTACTTGGAAAAACACAAGCCTAGTCGCTAACAATGGAAGAAACAGCAGCAGCATTCGCAAGAGCGGAATCTGCCCAACGCTCCTCCGTGGGGAAACGCGTCTTTAGCATCGCGCGCAACACGTTTCGTGAAGCAGTGCGCGATCGCGTCCTTTACAACCTCGTGCTGTTTGCGCTGGTGTTAATCGGCAGCGCTATTTTTCTGGGTGAGCTATCGGGTGGACAAGAGACCAAGATCATTGTCGATCTCGGTCTCAGCGCGATTCTCCTCTTCGGTTTATTCATCGCGATCTTCGTGGGCGTGGGACTGGTCTATAAAGAAATTGAGCGGCGAACGTTGTATGCGATTCTTTCCAAGCCAATTGGACGAGGCGAGTTTTTGTTGGGTAAGTACTTGGGACTTTGCCTCACGCTGCTCGTGAACGTGATAGTTATGGGATTGGGAGTGTCGCTGGCTCTGGTTTACGTCTCACGCGGATGGAACCCGCTGGCGCTTAGTATCTGGCCCACGATCCTGTTGCTCTATCTCGAACTCGCGCTCTTGACGGCGGCGGCGCTTCTCTTCTCGACGTTCTCATCGCCCGCGCTGTCCGCCTTACTCACTTTCTTTGTTTTTGTAATCGGACACTTCAGCGCGGATCTAAAGACGTTCGCGAACTCGCTTGGTGGAACCGCAGCGCGATGGTTTTTTACCGGCCTCTATTATCTGCTCCCCAATCTCTCGCACTTTGCTTTCATCACACCGGCCGCCCATGGTGACACTCCTCCTGCCTCCGCGGCACTGCTGGCGACTGTATATGCGGTTGTCTATGTAACGGTGCTGCTCTCGGCTGCCACCATCATTTTCAAGCGCCGCAACTTCAAATGAAGACTCACGCTCAATCGGGATTTAGCAACTTGCTGCTGTGCGCAATCATCGTGCTGGGCATGGCGAGCGTGGTTGCCCTCGCGCGTTGGATGGATCAGAACCGGGTTGAGGACGCCAGGCTCGCCGAAGCCGGCCTTTACGTAAACGCGAACGCTGCGCGCCGTCTTAGCCTCGGGTTCAATGGGCTGGTGGCCGACTGGTATTGGATGCGTTCACTGCAATACATGGGACGCAAGGTCGTGCACTATCGGGACACGGCAACAGTGCCGCTGGACATCAGCGATTTGCGAGTTTTGAATCTGCGTCTGTTGCCCTCGTTGCTGCGAATCACAGCCACCCTGGATCCGCAGTTCATGGCGCCTTACCAGTTTGGCGCCACCGTGCTGACCACCTTCGACACTGATGCTGCGTTGCAACTCCTCAACTATGGAATCGAGCAGAATCCAAACGAGTGGCGACTTTATCAACATCTCGGATATATCCATTGGCAGACGAAGGACTATCAGAAGGCGAGCGAAATCTACTCTAAGGGTGGAGCGCTGCCCGGCGCGCCACGCTGGATGGCTGAGATGGGAGCCCGAGTCGCGGCCGAGGGTGGTTCGCATCGTGCAGCTCGCGAGATCTACCAACACCTCTACGATGAGGCAAAGGACAACGAAACCAAATCGCTTTTGGCCCGTCGGCTAATGCAGGTGGATTCCTACGCCGAGCGCGAAGTGATCACCAAGGTGCTTGATGCTTTTGCGAAGCGGGCCGGTCGCTGTGTCAGTTCGTGGAAAGAAGTCTCGGCGCCGTTGCAGGCGTTGGGGCTCCGCATCGATCGCGAAACTGGTGCGCCACTTGATCCGGCGGGCACCGCTTACGTTCTAACCGAGGGTAATTGTAAAGTTGATCTCGACTTTCGATCCCAGGTTCCTTTCAGATAATCCTGCTCAAGACTATTGCGATGTCTCACATAATCGAAATTCAGAATCTGACAAAAGACTACGAAGTGGGTTTCTGGCGTAAGCGAAAGGTGCGTGCGCTTGACGGTCTTTCCTTGACCGTGGAACGCGGCGAGATTTTTGGCTTTCTCGGCGCTAACGGCGCAGGCAAAACCACCACGCTGAAACTTCTGATGCGGCTCGTTTACCCAACCGCCGGCGAGGCCCGTATTCTCGGGCAAGATATCGGAAACGTATCGATGCATTCCGCGATTGGCTATCTTCCTGAAAACCCATACTTCTACGACTATCTAACGGCCCGAGAGTTTATTAGCTATTGCGGTGAACTCTTTGGCTATGACAGCGCCAAACGAAAGTCACGGACAGAAGAGTTGCTGACATTAATAAATCTCGATCGTAAGAGTTGGGACCGCCAGTTGAGAAAGTTTTCGAAGGGTATGTTGCAACGCGTCGGGCTCGCGCAAGCACTGGTAAACGATCCGGAAGTCGTATTCCTTGACGAGCCGATGAGTGGTCTGGATCCGGTGGGCCGTCGAGAAGTTCGCGATCTGATCGCATCGCTTCGTCATTCTGGCAAAACGGTTTTCATGTGTTCGCACATTCTGTCTGACATTGAAGTCTTGTGCGATCGCGTGGCGATATTGAAGCAGGGAAAACTCTCGCAGGTGGGCCATCTCGATGAGCTCCGGCAGCGTGACAGTGAATCAAACCGGGTTGAAGTGCTGGTGACTGGTATCGATCCGGAAGAATTGAAACTCCATCTGACCGTGAAAGCAGTCGAGGTGACCGCGACAGCTAATGGAGTACGAGTGGAACTGGCAGACGAAAGCGATGTCGATGGAGTGCTGGTCGCAGTGCGGAAGGCAGGCGGCAAACTGGTGTCGGTCCAACCGCTCAGACAATCACTCGAAGAGCTGTTTTTGGAAAGTAAGTGACTCAACCGGGTCAGGTTTATCAGCCCCTCACCTTTCGAGGAGTCGAGACCTCAATTCCTGGGAGCGCGGGCGGCACCGCCCGCTCCGTTGAATGCCACTTAGTTGATCGAGTTGAAGAGTCTCTGGGAAGTTATTTCGAGGCGTTGCATTGCGGACGAGGCCGTCCGCGGCGCTCCCTGAAAGACGAATCTCGTTATTTAAAACGGAAGGCGACGATTTCCATCTTGATGTTCGCGCGGGCATCACTTTCCTTGAAGCCTTCGAGCATCACGGCTACGGGCATAGTCCTGTTCGCGGGTAGTTCAGCCTGTCGAGTCGGAATCACGACCACCGATCGCTCTTTTATCGGCTTGCCTTCGTAATCCACGACCGAAGCTTTTACTTCCAAACCACTAAGTGTGCGATTGGTGAAGTTGCGCACGGTAGACCTGACCGTCATTACGATATCTCCCAGCGGCCGTCGAGCCTCATCAGCCTCCGCAGTATCAAAAACAATCTTCGACTGATATTCAGCAAACTCTGGCGAACCAGCGCGAATTGCTCCTGCGAGATCCGCCGGCGGCGCGCTCCCTCCACCAGTCGCGCGCAGCAGGAAATAAAAGAAGCCGCCGATTACAACCGCTGCAACTACGGCCACGACGATGACTGTGGTGCGGCGCGAGTCGTTCTCACCGGCAACCTGTCGTTCAGTGCTGCTCATAGGATGCCTGCAATTGTACACGAGCGAACGCAAAAGAAGCGAACAGCAGAAGGGACGCGGAGACGCGGGGACGCGGAGACGCGGAAACGGGGCGGAGCCTTTGGAGTGCGCCGACTTGTCGGCGCTTTCGTACGTCTTTGTTAAACGAGTCTGCTGGAGCGCATGAAATTTGCTGGAGGACATAAAAAAG
>JANNON010000378.1:0-4391 GCA_031399105.1 Blastocatellia bacterium
CAAGCTTTGAGTGGGTGTGATGGAACATGAAGCGGGACAGGGTCCGCCTTCCTGACTAAGAGACTTTAGACTTTTGAGCTGGTGCCACGAGTGAGTCATTCTTCTGCGATCGTCTCAGTCTTTATCGATTGACAATAATAGCTTGACTATAATCGATAAATAGCGTATCGATAATCGATACGGGGGTAGGAATCATGTCAAAACCAATCTCGTCATCCGCCGCGCTACCGATCGCGTATGTGCTGTTGCGGATCCTTATTGTTGTGAACTGGCTGGGCGGCGTCGCGATCCTCGCGCTGCTGGTTGTCATGCCTAACGAGCAATGGATCATGAGCGCTTTCAAACTGACTCCATCGCCTGACGCAGAGCGGCTGGTCATGGGTCTGCGTGCGGTCGCCGTACTCGGTCTCGTCGCGATTCCCCTCAACTATCTCGTCCTGAAACGGCTGCTCGCGATCGTCAAAACGGTTCGGGCAGGAGACCCATTCGTTGCCGCGAACGCGTCCCGTTTGCAGGCGATCGCCTGGGCGCTGCTCGCGCTGAACATTCTCAGCATTGTGATCGGCGCCATCGGCAAAGCCGTTTCGACTGCCGAGCATCCGGTTCATCTCGATGCCGGCTTTTCAATCAACGGCTGGCTCGCCGTACTCCTCACGTTCCTGCTGGCCCGCGTGTTCGCGGACGGGGCCCACATGCGCGAAGACCTCGAAGGGACGGTGTGACATGGCGATCGCCGTCAAGCTCGACGACATACTCCACGATCGGCGGATGACCCTGACCGAGCTCGCGGATCGGATAGGAATGGCGCTGGCTAACCTCTCGATCCTCAAGACCGGCAAGGCGCGCGCGATCCGCTTCTCGACGCTCGAAGCGATCTGCGAGGCACTCTCATGCCAGCCAGGCGATATTCTGCAGTTTGAGTCTGAGCAAGCAGAACGCGAGCGACCGGCCGCGGCGAGCAAACGGAAAGCAAGCTGATGAATGCTCTGTTGAACTCGCACGCGTGCACGTTGGCGGCACACACAAAAACCAGCAAGGAGCAATATCCGATGAACCGCAACGTTATGCTGACCATCTCTTCCCTTCTCTCGATCCTCTTTTTTACGTTTCACATCTCGGACGACATCGTCCGTGGATTCGAACCGGGAGGAGTGAAGAACATTTCCGGAGTGCTGATAATGGTCGTCTGGCTGTACGGAACTAGCGTGCTCGCCGGACGGCGATCGGGATACATCATAATGCTGCTCGGAGCGATTTTGGGGTCGGGCGTCCCGGTCGTCCACATGATTGGGAAGGGACTTGTCGGCGGCAAGATCGCTAATTCCGCCGGAATCTTCTTCTGGGTCTGGACCCTCATCACGCTCCAGGTGACTGCGATCTTCTCCCTCATCCTCTCAGTTCGCGGACTATGGAGCTTGCCGTGGCGCCGGCCGCGTTAGTCCAACATTGGGTGGGTACCGACAATCACTCAACCAGCGCGTCAGATTCAACATCTTCTGATGAGGTCAGTACCAGCGCGCGGCACTAGGTGGGGATCACCTGCCACTCAACCATTGCGTCATGAGGTCAGTACCACCGCGCGGTAGCGGGTGGGGGACCAACAAGCACTCAACCATTGCCTCATGAGGTCAGTACCACCTCGGTAGCGTGTGGGCCGCGCGCAACCACGTGCTTTGGGCTTTTAACGCTCACCTCAATCACACCCCACCCGCTACCGCGAGGCAGCACTGACCTCATCACCGCGGATCGAATTGAATCCAGAACCTGCATCACTACCGTTGACCAGTCAACAAGTCTCAGCCCTATTGTTAGCCCTCTTCTGGTTTCATTTGTCAGAATAGGTAGTGCCTCGAATTCTTCGCCGAAGGGTCTTTCGGTGACACGGCTCAGCCGACTCGCTATTCTACGCCCAGGTGGATGTGCGGGTTGTGAACATCTAAAAATCTTGCACCTGCTCTCAAACAAGCGTCGCGGCGTTGATATTGATCTTCAACGAAATTCTTGCCTATGAAGAGATGGAAAAACTCTATGACTAGAAAAACCTCCTTATTCGTTTTCGCTGTTGTTGCCTTTCTTTCAACTACAACCTGGGCTCAGGTTCCCAACAAAGAGAAAGTCGTTACCAGCGCAGAACGAGCCTTCGAGAAATTCACCAAGGCTTACGTCGCACCCGCACCTGGTTGTGCCGCGGCGGTGTCACTCAATGGAGAGACCGTCTTCGAAAAGGCGTTCGGCCTGGCCGATCTCGAACACGATGTGCAGAACACACCTCAAACAATTTTTGAGTCTGGCTCAGTCGCGAAACAGTTCACAGCTGCAGCGCTCGTGCTTCTTCAACAGGACGGAAAGCTCAATCTCGACGATCCGGTGAGGAAATACATTTCCGAACTGCCCGATTACGGCAAACCGCTGACGATCAGGCATCTGTTGAATCACACTTCGGGTCTCCGTGACTGGGGCTCAGTTTTGGGTCTGACCGGCGCCGGGAGGGGCGAGCGAGTCATCACCCAGGAGCTCGCACTTGACGTTATTATTCATCAGCGCGCACTCGACTTCACGCCCGGTTCGGAATACTCGTATTCAAACAGCGGCTACAACTTGGCAGCGATAATCGTCGAGCGTGTTTCGAAGCAGAAGTTTCCGGCGTTCGTTGAGGAGCGGCTATTCAAACCACTCGGGATGAAGAACAGTTCGTGGCGAGACGACTACCAGCGCATCGTTCCAGGCCGCGCGCAGGCGTATTCGCGACAAGGCACCGGACCGTGGCGACTCAACATGCCTTTCATGAATGTCTATGGAAACGGCGGCATGCTCACAACGGTCGGCGACTGGATGAAATGGAACGCGATGCTTGATTCGAATTCCCTGGGCGCACCTCTTGTCACTGCGTTGGAGACTCGCGGAGTGCTGAATGATGGTCGGAAGATCACGTACGCGCTCGGGCTTACTGTCGATACCTACAAGGGACTGAAAGATGTCTCGCATGGCGGCGCGACTGGCGGCTATCAAACTTTTCTGGCGCGTTATCCAAACAACAAAGTTTCAGTCGGTGTCATGTGTAATGGCACTGCACCAGGAGCAGGGGGAATAGCCGCCGGTATAACGGATGAAATCTTCGGACCATTTCCGGCCCCCGCCACGACGGAAACAGCCAAAGTTTCAGAAGACGAGCTGAAGAAATTTGTCGGGCTCTGGCGGAACGAAAAGACGCATGCTCCGGCACGATTCGTTATCGAAAACGGTGTGTCGCGATGGAGCGGCGGGCGTGTGGTACCAATGGGAGGCGGGCAGTTCGCTGCAGGCAGCAACAAATTGAAGTTTGCTTTGAATCCGGACGGCCAGCCGGTGTCTGCGGAAACCGTCGATTCCGATGGTGAAGTCAGACGCTTCGTTCCCGAGAGGGAGTGGGCGCCAACGTCCGAAGACCTTGCGTCATTCAAGGGAGATTGGTTTAGCGAAGAGGCCGGAGCGACCGTAACTTTCGCGATCGACGCTGGCAAGGCGTTCATCAAGCAGCGTCCGGCAACGAGTTTGCCCTTGCAGCCGCTCTATAATGACCACTTCGCCGCGCAAGGATACGTTGTCTGGTTTACCCGGGATAACAATGGGAAGGTCAATGGAATGCATGTCGGGACATCACGACTGCGCGACATGCCGTTCGTACGAGTGAAGTAGAGTCGCGCTCCAGCTATAAACATGGCACTCCTAATGGAGCGTGAGAATTTCTGTTGCGGCGTCAGCTATGAGACTACGCAGCTAGACTCAACTTTTTAAGTCAAAGCCACCTCAACCGTTCTTCGCAGATGCAAGCGCGTAGATCCCCTGCCTGATGCGGACCGCATATCCTTCGTCCACCAGTTGATGGTTTCCGGAACCTGCGTCAACGCGGCTCAAACCCGACGCGCGCGCGGTCTCGCCGAGTACCGACCTCCCCGCACCCGCCAGATATGCTCGAGCAATCTCTCGCAGTGCGGTCTTGCGTGCTACACGTTTTCTAAGCTCTTCCGGAAAGCGGTCTTCGGCCAGGGTCCAGATATATGAAAACGTCGGTTGATAGATGACGTCCTGAGGGACCACTCTCATCTGCCGTTGCAATTCGTCGAGGGCGCGTGTGAACGCCGCACGTTCGGTCACTCGGCTCTCCGCACGGAGATCAGCGGTCGCCAGTTCGTGTTCACGCCGGAGCACTTTGAGAACACGTTGGGCAGCGTCTGACAAAACCATCGCCTCGTCTTTCCGCCGGGGCATCCAGATGGCGGCAAAATGGGGTATCAAACGCGGCGCGACAAACATCGAGCGGCCGCCAGCGAGTTTCGCGTAGTAAACACGGCCGCGCCGCATGACTTCGTCCTTAAGATACCAGGTGCGGCGCGTCTCTTCGTCCTTCTGCA
>JANNON010000719.1:0-1818 GCA_031399105.1 Blastocatellia bacterium
CGTGCAGGAAGAACTTGCAGGTAGCGACACCGTTGTTGGCGAGGTAATGCTCGAAGTTGCGAATGTCCCGGAAGCGTTCCTTCCAGATTCGCTTGCCAACCACCACGGAAGGCAGCTTCTGTCTTGCCAGGTATTCCGGATGCACGCGGACGACCAGCGTCTCCTCGTAGTAGCTGCGATTGAAGACTCCGATGTGTCCGCGATTCGGCAGCACCTTCATGCAGCGCCAAAGGTAATCGTGGTCCAGCTCTTCGTCCGAGGGCGCTTTGAATGAGTTGACCTGACAACCTTGGGGATTGATACCGGACATGACGTGTTTGATGGCGCTGTCCTTACCAGCGGCATCCAGCGCCTGGAAGATCACCAGCACCGCCCACTTGTCCTGCGCGTAGAGCTTCTCCTGCATTTCGGCGAGAACCTCAACACCCATAGCCAGCATTTCCTTCGCGCGAGGTTTTTCCTCCGACTTAAAACCGAGCGTATCGGCGGGATTGACGTTGTTTAGCCGAAACTTGTCGTTTGAAACGCGGAAGTGCGCGGCTAGTTCGCTTGCCTGTTTAATGATCTGTTTGGGGTTCATCTTTGATTCTAGACTCGGCGTTTTATCAGAACCGCGGAGCGCCAGCGACCGGGTCGTCTCCTGGGCTGGTTGGTTAAACTCAGCTGCCGCCACTCTTTCCAATTGATTCTCATCCCTGGCGACCCGGTCGCTAAGCGCTCCCCCGGTTCTGAATTGCTAGCTCATTGGCGGGAATGAGAGATGACTGCGAGGGCGGAGCGCCCGTCGGTCGCGATCGTAGCGAGTGCTGCCCGCAAACGGACGACGTTCGGCTGCCTTTCATCGAGCATCGAGAGGCACTGTTCAGCATAATTAACGATCGACTCGAGTTGCCCGTTCAGTTCGGCGAGCGATGCGCTTGCGGCCTTTGACGCTACTGGTTCGTTTGACCCGCCAATTCGAGTTGCCTGGGCTTGCGCTAATTCGGCTTTTGTTCGCGCCAGGCTCGCTCGGGCGGACTGATGCTCAATAGCCAACCCAGCAATCTTTGTTGCGACCTCGGTGAGACTGGCCTCATCGCCAGTCGGTGTCCGCGGCTCGCGGTAATACATTGCGAATGAACCCAAAACTTTTCCCCGGCCCGACATTATCGGCGTGGACCAGCAGGCGCGCATTCCACTCACCTCAGCCAAATCGCGGTAATCTTCCCACAGCGGATTTGCCAGTATATCAGTCACAAACACTGGCTCGCCCCGATACATTGCCGTTCCGCACGAGCCGTTCTTTGGACCAATCGGGCCCCCATCAACGGCCTTGACATACTCCTTTGGAAGACTGGGTGCGGCGCCGTGTCGAATGTGTTCGCCATCGTCACTCAGCAGCAAGACGGTACAGAGCATGTCCGGAGATTGAGCTTCGATCAAAAGAACGAGGCCGGTCAGAATTTCTTTAAGCGGTGCATTAGCGGAAATCATCCCAAGAATGCGGCCCTGGCCCAAGCGGAATTCTTCTTCCTTGTCAGTGTGCGGCACAGTGCGCGGCAACTGGGCGGTCTTAGCCGTCGAGGGTTCGGTTACGTTGTCTGATCGATCCAGGTCGCTCATATGTGTTGGTTCGGCGCTGGTTATTCTACGCCTTGTCGCATGAGTAGGCTATAAGGCGCCCTCTCCGATCATTGCACCCAGGGAATCAGTTCATTTGAGTGTTTATGAAGTCAGTACCACCTCGCGGTAGCGGGTGGGGTTAGGCCATCACTCGGCATGCAAGAGGTCACGGTAGTGATGCAATTTGAGGTCTGTAAATGAATGCGGCGTAAAAGT
>JANNON010000411.1:0-2434 GCA_031399105.1 Blastocatellia bacterium
GGTGAGCGATCTAATCGAACGCACCCTGATCGAGAAGGCAAACTAACAGGCTTTGTAGGGGCGTGCCTCCGGGGGCGCCCCTCGGTTGACCGGGGGACAGCTTAAAGAAACAAGGGGCGCCCACGGCGTGACGCCCCTACAATGTGATGAAACAAGTACTGCAAAGTCGAAAGATGGGGAAGGCGTCGGTGGTTGAGGTGCCAGTGCCGGTGCTGCAACGAGGCCGTGTTTTGGTCCGCACCGCCGCGTCGTTGATCAGCGCTGGCACTGAGCGCGCCGCGGTTGAGTCGGTTCAGAAAAATCTTGTCACGGAAGCACGCGAGCGCCCCGATCTCGTCAAGGCCGTCGTTAACAAAGCCCGCACCGAAGGCCTGCTCAACACCTTCAACAAAGTTCGAGAGAAGATCGTTACCTCCCAACCACTTGGCTATAGCGCCGCCGGCACGGTTATCGAAGTTGCTGCCGACGTGACGGAATTTCGCATCGGGGATCGCGTTGCCTGCGCAGGGTTGGGATTTGCTTCTCATGCGGAAGTCTTGTCAGTTCCGAAGAACCTTTGCGTCAGATTACCAGATGCGTTGGACTTCAAAGCCGGCGCATTCGGAACGTTAGGCGCTATAGCTTTGCAAGGCGTGCGACTGGCTGCTCCGGCACTCGGCGAATCGGTGGTCGTCATCGGCCTGGGTCTGATTGGCCAACTCACGGTGCAGTTATTGAAAGCGAGCGGATGCCGCGTGTTTGGAGTTGATCTCGATCCCGCGCGGATTGAGAGCGCACTTGGGACAGGCGCTGAAGCGGGATGTCTGGCCGATGCAAACGCGAAGGATGCAGTGATCGTGTGGAGTCGTGGGCGTGGCGCCGATGCCGTGCTTATTACGGCTGCGACAACTTCGAGTGAGCCGGTGGCGCTTGCCGGCGACATTTCCCGGTTGAAGGGGCGCGTGGTAGTTGTCGGCCTCACTGGCCTGGATATTCCGCGCGACACGTTCTATCGCCGCGAACTGTCGCTGCAGGTTTCCATGTCGTATGGCCCAGGCCGTTACGATCCGGAGTACGAAGAACGGGGACACGACTATCCATTTGCGTATGTTCGTTGGACTGAGAATCGAAACATCGAAGCCTTTCTCGACCTTGCTGCAAGCGGTTCAGTCCAGCTCGATCAGTTAATCACACATCGGTTTCCAATCGATGATGCTGAGCGCGCGTATGAATTGATCACGACCAACGCGAGTGAGCCGCACCTCGCAGTTCTGCTTGAATACGACACTGAAAAAGAGATCGAACGGACCGTGGATCTCGCTCGCGCTGTTGCGAGCGCTGCGGAAGGCTCAGTACGCATTGGCGTGATTGGCGCTGGTGACTACGTTTCGGCCATGTTGTTGCCGCACTTCAAGGCCGCCGGCGCGGATTTCAAGACGATAGCAACGGCGTCCGGCGTAAGCGCTCATGACGTCGGAAAGCGGTTCGGTTTTGCGCGCGCAGTTTCCGGAGCTGACGAAGTGATAGGCGACTCGGAAGTGAATCTGGTGGTGATCGGTACGCGACACGATTCCCATGCAGAACTTGCCGCTCGCGCGTTGGCGGCGGGCCATCATGTATTTGTGGAGAAACCGCTCGCCCTCAACGAAGACGAACTCAATCAAGTACTCGGTGTGGCTGCTAATGCAAGTGGCTCGTTGATGGTTGGCTTCAATCGCCGCTTTTCGCCGCTGGCAACCGCCGCCAAGGAGTTCTTTAAAGATCGCGCTGGCCCGCTTTCAATTCTGTATCGGGTAAACGCCGGCCGGATTCCTCGCGAGCATTGGGTGCAGAACGGTACTGAAGGAGGCGGCCGAATCATCGGCGAGATCTGCCACTTCATTGACTTGATGCAATATTGGATTGGCGCCGCTCCAACGTCGGTTTTTGCGGAGGCAGTCGCCGCTAACAACGCGCAAGTTGTGAACGAAGACTCGGTCTTTATCACCGTGCGGTTTGCGGATGGCTCCAACGGCTGTGTCGCATATCTCGCTGAGGGAGACAAGGGTTTGGCAAAGGAGCGAGTTGAGATTCTTGGCGACGGAAAGTCGTTCGTATTGGATGATTTTCGCCAGGCGATGTTTTACGAGAAGGGCCGCGAGCGACAATTGAAATTGCGGGGGCAGGACAAAGGCCAGGCGGACTACGTCAAAGCGGCCTGTGCGGTTGTGCGAAACGGCGGTTTGCCACCAATAGCTTTGGATGACTTGGCAGCGACAACGCGCACTACTTTTCGTGCGGTTGAATCGCTTCGCCTGGGAGACCGTGTGAAGTGCTGAGTTCCGAAAGCAGTTTCAAGTGTTGAAGTGCGGAGCCTTTGGAGTGCGCTGACTTGTCAGCGCTTTTGTCTCACGCTCAATGAATACTCCACGGTCGCTATTAAGACCGACGATTTAAAGCGCTGACAAGTCAGCGC
>JANNON010000452.1:0-9110 GCA_031399105.1 Blastocatellia bacterium
TTGTTTTTTCGAATTTATATTGGTTTTCTTTAGGTCTGTACAACTTGTGGGTTGTGGGTGGGTTGTTTTTTTTTATCGTCCTTAAATAACCTAAGATGGGGTGGGTGCGCCCCCCCGGCTACCGCGAGGTGGTAAGGACCTCATGACAACCGATTGAATTGCGAACGACCAAACTGCATCACTACCGGAGCTTTGTGACAATCTGTCTTAGCCCGAGATCATTAGGCGTCCGGATTCTTCAGCACCGCGATAAACGGCAGGTTGCGATACCGCTCGGCGAAATCGAGTCCATATCCCACCACGAAATGGTCCGGAATACGAAAGCCGAGGTAATCGATCTTCACTTCCCGTTCCCGGCGTTCAAACTTATCGAGCAAGGCCACGAGTTTGACACTCGCCGCCCCTCGCGATTCTAAATTAGCCAGTAGATACGAAAGTGTCAGACCCGTATCCACAATATCTTCCACGACGATGATGTCGCGGCCTTCAACGGCCACATCGAGATCCTTCAGAATTCGAACTTCGCCGGACGTTCGTGTCGATGATCCGTAACTCGAGATCGCCATAAACTCGATGCTCAACCGGGTGTCGATCGAGCGCAGCAGATCACTAAGAAAAAAGCAGGCGCCTTTCAAGACGCCGATCAACAGCGGATTGCGACCGGCGTAGTCGCGCGTGATCTCCGCGCCAATTTCGCGGATGCGATTCTGAATCTGTTCTTCAGAGTAAAGAACATCCAAATTAGGATTGCGAAACTCGGACTCGATATGAGCGGACGAAGTTGCCACTGCTTTCTCCTCTGGACTGTGCAGATTGTTTTGAACTCTGATTTGCCTTGCAGCCTTTTGGTGCAGCATACTATGCAAGCTCTTCCTTCAAGGTCAATGACAAAAACCAAAATGCACTGGCAACACAGAGTGATCGACGCAAGTCTGAGGTTTAGCTTGAGGCGACTGTCGATCGTGCTTGGGACCATCCTCGGCTTGAGTTCCTTCGCAACGTTTGCCCAGCAAAGCAAGCCCATTGAGCCCTGCTCAGATACTCCCGCGAACGGCAAAATAGTTCTCAAAGGAACCAACGGAACCAAGGGAACCAACGCGAGTTCCGCAACGGACGCAGTCAAGAAGGCTCAGACGTCACTGACTCTCGTTGACGAAAGCATTCCTGGCGATCCGGATCTCGAGAAGCTGATTGCGCCCTATAGCGCGAGAGTGCGCGAACTTGCGGTGGTGCTGGGACAACTCGAAGGAGAGTTAAAGAAGGAACGCATCGGGGCCGGCTCATTAGGAAACTTCGTGACTGACGGGTTGCGCGCGCAGGCCGCCCGCAAATTGGGCCAACCAGTTCATGTCATGATCACCAATGCGGGCGGGCTGCGTAAGAACACGATTGCTCCCGGCGAATTGCGAGCCAGCGACATCTTTGAACTGCTGCCATTTGAAAATGCTTTGATCAAGCTCGATTTCACCGGCGCTCAGTTGTTAAAGCTCCTAAGCGTTGCGCTGAAAGGCCGCGACGCGCAATCGGGCGCGCGCGTCAAGTATCGCCTTAATGCCGAAAACAATGCTGAATTCGTCAGCGCAACTCTGCTCGATGCCACCGGCCGTGAGGTTGCGATCGATCCCCAGAAGTTGTACAGCGTGACCACTATCGACTACCTGCTTAGTCTGAAGAGTGGCGACTTTGCAATTCTGCAGGAGGGCCAGAACCTAACGCCGCTCGGGCTCACAATGCGCGAAGCGATAATGGATTATGTGAAATCCGAGACCGCCGCCGGACGCGCAATCAGAGCCGGTGATGATGGCCGATTCGTTTTGGTGGGGAGCGCTGAGAAAACTAAGACGGGGGCGCAACCCGAATGATCAATCGTCGCCGGTTTCTAACTTCTTCTGCCGTTTTCGGCGCTGCGCTGATCAGCTCGCCTTTCAACCGTTCGTCGTTGTTTGGTGTTACGACCGCCGAGAATGACGTCGTAATCACTATCCTCCATACCAACGACACTCATTCACAGATCGATCCAGTACCTGCGAACGACAGACTGAATCCCGGCAAAGGAGGCGTCGCGCGCCGGGCCACGCTCGTGAAGCGAGTGCGGAAGGAGAACCCGAACACTCTGCTAATCGATGCGGGCGATGTTTTTCAGGGAACGCCTTACTTCAACTTCTATAAGGGTGAAGTTGAGTACAAGGCGATGTCAGCGATTGGCTACGACGCCGGAACGCTCGGCAATCACGAGTTTGATAATGGCATTGCCGCATTGGCAGCGGCGGCCAAATTCGCGACCTTTGATCTGTTGTCGATCACTTACGATGTGAAAGGCACTCCGCTCGAAGGAAAGGTAAAGCCCTACGTGGTGAAAGAGCTGAGCGGTGTGCGCGTGGGGTTGTTTGGCATGGGTATCAGTCCGGCGGGGTTGATAACACCGGCAAACTTCAAAGGCGTGACTTATCGGGAACCGATCGGAGCCGCACGCGAAGTGGTCCAGACCTTGCGGGAAAAGGAACGGTGCGCGCTGGTGGTAGGAATGTCGCACCTCGGCTATTACGCTGAGCCCAAACCCGGAGACGTGGGTGATAGTCAGGTCGCCGCCGCCGTTGATGGCATCGATTACATAGCGAGCGGACACACCCACACATTTATGAAAGAGCCGGTTAAGGTAAAGCAGCCGGGCGGGAAAGAGACCTTGATTTTCCAGGTGGGCAAGAGCGGAATATATGTCGGACGGGCCGATTTCACGATGAACGCAGGGAAAGTCGTGGCGGTGAAAACTCGTCTGATGGATCTGCGCGGCGTAACTTTGTAGGAGTGTCCCTCCGTGGCACCCCTCCAATCTCTACAGACCTTTTTGAATTGCAAAGAGGGGGCGCCCACGGAGGGACGCCCCTACAATATTGTTATGTCGGAAGATAATACCAACCGTGATCGCGTGCGCTCATTGGTTCGCGAAGTACTCAACAAGAGTCTTCCGAGCATTGCAGACGCCACGGATTCCCCAAAGAGTCGCTTCATCGATACCGCGCCAAAAATCTCTGCTGACCGACCCTTCACTCGCGACGAATCTTCCAAGCTGATGATCACAGAAGACGACGTGCGCGGTTTGGATGCCGGCGCCGTTTTGCGAGTCGCTGAAGGCGCGAGATTGACTCCACTTGCCGCCGACATCGTGCGGGAGAAGGGAATTGAGCTAGTTCGCCGCATGCCACGGCGAGGTTCGCGGTCGTCGAAGATGATCGCGATCGGCGCTGATCATGGCGGTTTCAAAATGAAGGAAGACCTCAAGACATTTCTCGAGGAACTGGGCCATCGAGTGCAGGATTTCGGGACCCACTCTGAAGAAGCCGTCGACTATCCCGATCTGGCACACGCAGTCGCCCGCGCTGTATCGGATGGTACTTCAGACCTCGGGATCGTCATTGACGGCGCCGGAGTCGGCAGCGCGATGACGGCAAACAAAGTACCGCGCGTTCGTGCCGCGGCTTGTTACTCTGTCGCGGTCGCTCGCAACTCGCGTGAGCACAACGATGCTAACGTTTTGACGCTGGGCAGTAAGACGATTAGTCCAGCCGAAATGCGCGAGATAGTCGAAGCCTGGCTGGGAACTGAAATCAGTGAAGACCGTCATCGCAAGCGCGTTGCGAAGATTGACGCGGTAGAGCGACAATATCGTTAGGGAAATTCTCAGGGGGAATAACAACTCAATGAAACGCTTTGCTTACACCTTTGTACTCACGTTCATTGTTACCGGCATGGCCGGGGCGCAACAGCCAGCACCTTCCGGCGTGCCGCCGGTTTCTGCCGCCACTCCGATTCCAGTCCCGGAGAAGCGTTGGGAAAAATTTTCACCGCCGGGAGTGGGATTCACGGTTCTGATGCCTGGCCCAATTACCACTCAGGATCAGGTGGTGGACCCCGCTGCGAAGAGTCCGAACCGAATGTCGTATGTGGAGCTTGATGGCGACGTTTTCATGGTTTCGTATATGCAGTTTCCTGAGCCCGTCACCGAGGCGGCAACGATTAAGGAGATTCTCGACAGAGCACGCGACGATGCGGTTGCTGCCACCAAAGCTACACTGAAGAGTGAAAGTGAGATTTCGCTCGACGGATATTCAGGACGACAGTGGTTGCTGTCGCTGCCGGACGGAATCAAGGCGACGAACAAAGCGTTCTGGGTGTCGAACACTTTTTATCAGCTGATGGTTGCCACGAAGGAAGAGCAGACACCCGCGGCCGCTAAACTGATGAACGAGCGAACGATCAAGTTCTTCGACTCATTCACCCTGGTAAAGCCCGCTTCCAAGTAACATGAGTCAATACAACGGACAACTTGATCTCCTGATCGAACAGATTACCGATGCGATCGTCGCACGCTTGAACGGCGACGGCGCAGATCAGGCGGCCCTCTGCGGCTGTACTTCAGAGTGTTTCAATCGTTGTCCGGAGCGCATGCATCGCATCGTCGATGCCGGCGCCGCTCGTATTGGTCTCGTGCTCGGTGAAACTGGTTCGGCTAAAGACTGGGCCAGTCTGATCGACCACACGCTCTTGAAACCGGAAGCGACCGATGAAGATATTAAGCGTCTTTGTGAAGAGGCCGCGCGCTATCGCTTTGCATCAGTTTGCGTAAACCCCGCCTGGGTAAAAGTAGCGGCGTGCAGTTTGCGCGGCACACACATACCGGTTTGCACCGTAATCGGTTTTCCGCTGGGCGCTACGCTGTCTGATGTGAAGGCTTATGAAGCTCGGCGCGCGATCTTCGATGGGGCTCGCGAAGTCGATATGGTTATCAACATTGGCGCACTTCGAAGTGGTGACGACTGCCTGGTCGAACATGACATTCGTTCAGTGGCAGAAGTGGCCCATGAAAACGATTGCCTCTGCAAAGTGATCATCGAGACGGCGCTGCTGACCGACGATGAAAAGGTGCGGGCCTGCATCGCGGCCAAGAATGCCGGCGCGGATTTCGTGAAGACCTCGACGGGTTTTTCAAAAGGCGGGGCCACGGTCGCAGACATCGCGTTGATGAGACGGACAGTTGGATCGGATTTGGGAGTGAAAGCGTCGGGTGGTGTTAAGGGCCTTGACGACGCACGCAAGCTGGTTGAAGCCGGGGCGACCCGTATTGGAGCGAGTGTGGGAGTAAAGATCGCGCAAGAGGCCGCTGGCGCAAAACCTACCGTTAGCACTTCTGCTTACTAATTCTCTTTTACTGGAGCGCGGACGGCCTCGTCCGCAAAGCAACGCCTTCAATCAATCCAGGCGCAGTTCTCGAGCCTCAACAAACGCGGCGTTCAACGTTTGCGGACGAGGCCGTCCGCGCTCCCAGCGTTAGTAGTTTGTTCCCTCCTGAACTTCGTTCCCAGCCCGCCGTTTTCAGTTTCTTACGGGCCGAGGGTTGATACAACTCCACGTCTCATCTATGCTGCACTTTCATCCCAATTTGCCAAATCGGTGAACGACAATGCCCGCAAGCCCCAAATTGCTCGCAGTCATACTCGGTGGCGGCGCTGGTAAGCGCCTCTTTCCGCTCACGCAACAGCGTTCCAAGCCGGCCGTGCCGCTTGGCGGAAAGTATCGTCTCGTGGATATCGCGATTTCGAATTGCATCAACTCGGACGTGCTCCGTATGTTTGTGCTGACGCAGTACAACTCGGCTTCGCTAAATCGGCACATTGCGCAAACTTATCGCTTCTCGCAGTTCTCAAACGGCTTTGTTGAGGTGCTCGCAGCAGAACAAACACCTGAGAGTGGCAACTGGTTTCAGGGAACTGCCGACGCCGTGCGACAGGTGTTGCCGCACATTAGAGATTGGGGCATCGATACTTTGCTGATTCTATCGGGGGACCATCTCTATCGCATGGACTATCGACAGTTCTTGCAGCGTCATTATGAAAGCGATGCTGACGTGACAGTTTCGGTAATCCCGTGCGATCCAAAATCGGCGACGGATTTCGGATTGTTGAAGACAGATGCAGGTGGTCGCATTATCGAGTTTAAAGAAAAACCGAAAGGCGCTGAACTCGAATCGATGACGGTCGACACTACGACGCTCGGACTCAGTCCCGAAGAGGCATTCGCGCGGCCTTATTTGGCGTCGATGGGGATTTATGTTTTCAAGTACGATCGGCTTGAAACACTACTGGCCGAGAATCCGAGTTGGGTAGACTTTGGTAAAGAAGTTATTCCTGGTGCTACCGAACGTGGACCCGTTCAGGCTTACGTCTTCAATGAATACTGGGAAGATATTGGGACCATCAGCGCTTTCTATCGAGCGAACCTGGATCTTACGTCGAAGATTCCGAAGTTCAACCTGTTCGATTCCGAAGCTCCGGTCTACACCAGGGCGCGTTACCTGCCGCCTTCGAAAGTGGAAGAGTCACAGATCGGCGACTCGATCATCGGCGATGGGTGCATTATTAACGGCGCCCACATTTCGAAATCGGTGATCGGGCTCAGAAGCCGTATCTCGAAAGGGGTGCGGATGGAAGCGTCGTTCATGATGGGCGCAGACTACTATCAGACGATTGAAGAAATGCGGGACGATCTCATAAAAGGGGAACCGCGACTGGGTATTGGTGAAGGCACGATCATTCGACGGGCCATTATCGATAAGAACGCCCGCATTGGCAGCGGAGTAAAACTCTTAAACGAAGCAGGCGTCACTGAGGCCGATGGAGCCGGTGGCTCTTATTTCATCCGCGATGGAATCATTATCGTTCCGAAAAACGCAGTGGTTAGAGATGGCGTAACTGTGTAGTCGCCAGCTTGAAATCACCGAGGAGGCTTGCCTGTGGCTAGAGGCTGGGAAAGTAAATCAGTAGAAGACCAGATCGAGGAAGGGGAGCATCGGGCCTACGATACCGCCAAAGCAGTAGTGAAGGCGGATAATAAGGTTCGGCAACAGCGGATTGACTCGCTGAAGCTTTCCCGTTCGCGGTTGTTGCAGCAGCTTGAAAGGGCATCGCATTCCGCCCATCGAGCAGTCTTGATGAAGGGGCTCCAGGCTATCGAAAAGGAGTTGGAAGAGGTTCCCCCTGCCGCTGAGAACAATCCTTAGCGTAATACCTACACCAATGTCTGAGGTTCTACCTTAGCTCTCGAGCGGCTAGTCCGCAGACTGAGCTTGCCGACACACCTCAGGCAGTTCCTTAACAAATGCCCACCAAGAGTTCCGCAGCGCCTACGCGCGATTTTCATCCTGCCAGGGTGACTCGCGCTGCTATTCCTCCTTCACGTGCTCGCAAACCTAAAATCCCGGCGATCAAACTTCCGAAGGATCGTGAATCCCTGGAGCTTGAGATTAACGGCAGGGTAGTAAAGCTTACGAATCTCAAGAAGCTCTTCTGGGCGGATCGCGGTATCACCAAAAGGGATTTGATCCAGTATTACGCCGACATTGCCCCAGCCTTACTGCCTCATCTGGTTGACCGCGCGATGGTGATGAAGCGCTATCCGAACGGCGCGTTGGGTGACTTCTTCTTCATGAAACGTGCGCCTCATCCTCGGCCCGAATGGATTGAGATATGCAGCATTGAGCATTCGTCCGGCAATGTGATCGACTTTCCAATGATTCAGGATTTGGCGTCGTTACTTTGGGTAATCAATCTCGGTTGCATCGATCTCAACCAGTGGTACGCCACGTGTGATGACGTGGATCGGCCTGACTATATGCACTTTGATCTGGATCCAGTGCCGGGCGCGGATTTCGAGAAAGTGCGTGAAGCGGCCTTGTTTGTTCGAGACGCGCTCGAGTCCCTGAAGATTCCGTGTTATGCGAAGACAACCGGGTCGCGCGGCATTCACGTTTACGTTCCCATTGTTCGCGGCCCGACGCAGAAGCAAGTGTGGGGTTTTACCAAAGAGTTTGCGCGTGCGGTGGCAGCGCAAGCGCCGAAGTTGTTGACTGCGATTTACCAGGTTTCCAAGCGGCCAAAGGGAAGAGTCCTGGTTGATTACAACCAGAACGCTTGGGGCCGAACCCTTGCCTCGATCTATTCCGTCCGGCCGAGGCCACTGGCGACAGTGTCGACACCGGTAACTTGGCGTGAGTTGGAAAGGGGAGCGACGACTGAAGATTTTCGCATGGACAATTTGCCGAAGCGCGTGGGGCGACTCGGCGATCTCTGGAAGCCATTGTTGGAGAAGAAGGGAAGGTTCAAGCTTGAGACTTTTCTTTAGGTTGGTTAGCTGCGACTAATGTGGGTGCGTCTCGTTTTAGATAGGCGGCTCTGCCGCATCCCTTGCGGTAAGCCTCTGGCTTACCATCAGATGCTATCTCTCGAAAAAGGCTAAGCCTGAATTTTATTCTCGACTCATTCTTTGGAGGCGTAGCCTCACTCCACGAGAGCACCAGCGGTAAGCCAGAGGCCTACCGCAACGAAAGCGGCCAAGCCGAGTAGTACTCGAGGACAACGTTTAGGAAACGCTTCAAGGGTCGGCAAGCAGACAGTTGAAGTCCGATGTCAGCTAGAACCTGAGAGCTACAAATGGAGAGTCATGGTGTTGGAGTCGGCGCTTAACAAACTCGATGAGGTTACGCTGTTCACCGTCGGTCACTCAACACGGTCCGCCGAAGAGTTCATCGCGATATTGAAGGCCCACCAGATTTCCCATCTGATCGATGTTCGCAGCTTTCCAGGATCACGGCGGTATCCACACTTCAACAAAGAGAACCTTGGCGATTTGCTCAACCGGGTAAACATCGAATATCTGCATATGCCTCAACTTGGCGGACGGCGTCGCGCGTTGCCCAACTCAAGAAATACCGCATGGAAAAATTCCGGTTTTCGCGGGTACGCCGACTACATGGAAACTGATGAATTTGCGACTGGCGTTGAGGAATTGCTAAGCATTGCAAAAGGGAAGCGCACTGCGGTGATGTGTGCAGAGGCCGTCTGGTGGCGTTGCCATCGAAGCTTGATCGCTGATTACTTAAAGGCAAAGGGCCTTAGCGTGGTTCATCTCATTGGTGAAAAGAAAGCTGAGTCGCATCCGTATACGACGGCCGCGCGGATCGTTGATGGCAGCTTGAGTTATGAAGGACTATTGATTGATTAGCTGGCTTCCTCGGCGGACTTTGTTGTCGGAATATGCGGAGCCTTTGGAGTGCGCCG
>JANNON010000478.1:0-3669 GCA_031399105.1 Blastocatellia bacterium
AAACAGGCCAAGACCGGCGGCGAACCGCAGGTCGTTTATCAAGCAGGTGATCGCGAAGGCGTCGACGAATTGACTGCCGATTTCGAATATCTCTATTTCGGTTTTCGCGGAGCGGGCGAGTCGCGATGGGCCCTGCGAAAGATCTCGAAGGAAGGAGGCACACCACAGACGCTGGTAAAAACGTTTTCGCTCAAACCGATCGTCGTCGATGAAACCAGCATCTACTTCTTTGACGCAGATGGGATGGCGAATGACGCGCTCTGCAAGGTTTCTAAAAGCGGCGGTGGAGTAAGCAGGCTCGATACTGGTTATGCCAGCGGGGTGATCGCCCAGAACAAACAACTGATCTACTTTGGTGCGTTGAATGATATTTACAGTTTTCCCAAGTGAGTATTCCGAGTTTCCGAGGTACAAGTTTCTAATGTATTTACGACGGACACGATTCCTGCTGCTGGTTCTCGCGCATTCGGTACTCCTATTTGCCTGCATCACCTCCTTCGCGCAGCAGCCTGAGATCACGATCTCGACTCCCGAAGAGATAAAAGCAGAATTTACCTCAGTACCTTGCAAGGACTCGGAGCGCCTCAATGCCTCCAGGGCCTTGTTCATCAAGGCGGGGGCCCCTGCTTCAGATATTTCAATCGATAAGCACGAGCATGTTGAGAACCTCATAGTTCGCAAGCATGGCGAGTCAAAAGAGATCCTCGTGATTGGCGCTCACTACGACAAAGTCGCTAAGGGATGCGGCGCGATTGATAACTGGACTGGGATTGTCGCTCTCGCTCACTTGTATCGGAGTTTGAAAGACTCTCGGCTCAACCGAACGTTGCTGTTTGTGGCATTTGGAAACGAAGAGGCCGGGCTGGTTGGTTCGCAGGCGCTGGTGGGTAAGATACCGGCCGCGGATTTGAGCAAGTATTGTCTGATGATCAACATCGATAGTTTGGGAATGGCGGCTCCCCAGGTTGTCGATAATCTCTCCAGCCCCAAACTAGTCGCGTTTATTACTGAGTTGGCAAAAGAGATGCGGCTTCCGTTTGGTCATGGCAACCTCCGTGGAGTCAACGCTGACTCGAGTTCCTTCCGGCTGAAGAAGATTCCCGCCGTCACTGTCCACGGTCTGAGCGACGCCTGGCCCACGATTCTGCACAGCCCGTTTGATCAGGCTGAAAGGATTAATAGCGACCGCGTTTATCTTGGGTACCGGCTCGTGCTGGCGTTGGTCGTGAAGCTTGATACCAGGCAATGTGCTGAATTCAGAGAAGCATCGTCTTAAGGCTTGCATCGAGTCCGTCACATAAACATAGGCAAGTTGCGCAGTCTCACTGTCAGGAAGGCGGACCCTCTCCCCGCTTTATCACAGCACACGTTCACCTTCGAAATTAATATAGAACGCCTGGGAAACTTGAAGCGGGGGACAGGGTCCCCCTTCCCGACAGCGAGACTGCGCATCTTGATCTGTGCCCCTTCAGAGTGCAACTAGAAGAACAGCGAATACAACAGTCGGTTTGGTGAACCCGTTCCCGGATTTGTTACCACTCCTGTCGTTGCGTTGTTCACTATCGCATTTCGAATCGTTGTGGACGAAGCTGACGGGTTTGCTTGTTTATAAAGCGCTGCCACACCAGCAACGTGCGGTGAGGCCATTGACGTTCCATTCAACGTCGCGGTGGCAGTGTTTGAGGTGGCCCACGCTGAGAGAATACCCGAACCCGGTGCAAACAGGTCGAGGCAGGTGCCAAAGTTTGAGAATGACGATCGTGCGTCGGTTGAAGTTGTCGATCCTGTTGTGATCGCATTCACCGCGCGAGCCGGTGATGAGTTGCAGGCGTTGGTGTTGCTGTTTCCCGCGGCCACCGCGATCGCTACACCCGCGTTGTGCAGATTGTTGACCGCGGTATCCAAGGCAGAGGATACCCCGCCTCCGAGGCTCATGTTTGCTACGGCAGGCGCGATGTGATTTAGCCTGACCCAGTCTACGCCTGCGATCACGCCTGAGTTTGAACCCGAGCCGTTGCAATCGAGCACCCGAACTCCGCGGAGCAGTGAACTCTTGGCCACACCATAGGTCGAGCCACCAACGGTCCCGGCAACGTGTGTCCCGTGCCCGTTGCAGTCTGCGCCACTCCCGCCGAAGGCATCAAAGACATTAGATGCCCGCCCGCCAAACTGTGTGTGTGTCGTGCGAATTCCGGTGTCGATTACGTAAACGCGTACTCCCGAACCGGTCCAGTTGTAGGTGTAGGTCCCACTCAAAGGGCGGTTGCGCTGATCAATTCTATCGAGGCCCCAGGGCGGGTTGGTTTGCGTCGCAATGGCTTCCATCACTCCGTCTTCCTCGATATATGCGACTCTAAAATCGAGGCTGAGTTTTTCGGCTTCAGCTTCCGACATCTCAATTGCAAAGCCGTTCAGCGCATGTTTGTAAACGTGTTTGACCTTACCGCCATGGCGCAGGGCCGCCTCTTCAGCGATGTAGGGGGCGATTGAATACGCACCCTTTTCTCCCACGACTGCGTCATTCAAGACCACGATGTAGCTGTTAGCGATCTTGTTTGAATTTCTGAGGATGCGATCTTTCTGTGCCTGGCTTTGCGATGGACGCGAAACAATAATCGTCAGGCCAAGAACTGCCAGCGTAAGGACTACGGCAAGTTTCTTCATCTCTTCTCCTTCGATTGTAAAGTAAGGTTTGGTGGGGGTGTTGCCGCCCGCACGAGCGACGTGTTTCGGGTGAGATAAAGCCCGGAAGAAACGAGATGCGAATATGATTTTAAAAACGACACTGGAACCCGCCCTTAAAAATGGAAATGCAAAATCTGGGCGTGTTACAGGCTTCTCAGTGAGAAGCCATCGTCGGTCTATTTGTCGGGAGCGATTACCTTGTGAGGAATTACCTGGGAGCGATGCGGCGCAGTATAGCACTGAGGCATAGCAGTAAGAAGTAAGAAATTTATGGATTGTAGGGGCGTCCCTCCGCAGGCGCCCGCCCCTTGTTTAATCGCAAACTGTGTTAGGAAGGAGTGGCGCCCACGGACGGACGTTCCTACAAAGTTGCGCGCGCGAATGCCAGACCCGGGGCGGTTCCTGGGGCGACGGTTTCAATGTTGGGTTCGTCGGGACTGATCCGGATACACGCAGCGAGGTGGTTGGGTTTGATTTCAACGAGCGGCGGCACTACTTCCCTGCATTCCTGGATCGCGTAGGGACAGCGAGTGTGAAAGCGACAGCCTGCTGGCGGGTTGATGGGAGAAGGGACATCGCCGCTCAGCACGATGCGCTGCCGCGTAGCTTCAATCTTTGGATCCGGAACGGGTACCGCTGAAATCAGCGCCTTCGTATAAGGCATCAACGGTTCATAGTAAATTTGCCTGGCATCCGCGATCTCGACCAGCTTGCCCAGATACATCACTGCCACGCGATCTGAAACGTGACGAATCGCACGCAGATCGTGCGAGATAAAAAGGTAGGTTAGGTTCTTTTCCCGCCGCAGGCGCTCCAACAAATTCATAATCTGCGCCTGGATCGAAACATCCAGGGCCGAGATTGGTTCATCTGCAACGATAAACACAGGATCGACTGCGAGCGCGCGCGCGATGCCGATGCGTTGTCGTTGGCCGCCGGAAAACTCATGTGGGAAGCGCTTGATGAATCGCTTACTTAGCCCGA
>JANNON010000499.1:0-1735 GCA_031399105.1 Blastocatellia bacterium
GTGCTAAACTTTCAACTGTATCAACGCGGTAGCGACGCTGCGGACGAGGCCGTCCGCTCTCCCAAGGGAAGAGGTTGATCGGGCGCTTCGCTGTCATGGATTTCAAGTGAACTTTAAGGGCTATGCGACTAAATACTTTTGCGTCTCATCCTTCGGGCAAAGACAACCAATGCGGCAATTCCAATCATGCCAATCAAGCCAGCGATGAGCACCACTCGAACGGCGTTGCGAGACGCAAGACCTCCTACCATGTCCACCGGGAAACCCCTTGCGCTCTGTTGATAAGCGAGCGCGTCGGCGTTGGCGATCGCCGTTTCGAGATTTGCGCGGCTGGCAGCAAGTGTTCCCAGTTGCTCAACCACGCCGTTCCGCTCGATCTCTAATTGCCGACGACGCTGCTCGCGTAGTTCCTCAGGCCTGGTTGATCCGTACCCAGCAGTCGCCCGTTCAATATTCTGCGGTTTCAAATCCTCATCGAGTTGCAGCAAACGGTTCTGCAGTTCACCTTGTTTTCCTTCAATTTCGAACAGCTTTAACCGCAACGTAGCGGCATCCTCGGCCGCATTCGGACTGTCTTTATCAGTCTGGCTACTCTGCGCGAAGCTCGCTGCCGCCAACAGGAACACTAGACCCGCGATTGAAAACACTCGGTATATCTTCATAGTCTGCCTTTCAAGAGGGATGCTGAACCGGTTCTTTGTTCTCCCCTCACTATTTAACGCGCAGATACTATGAGTTTTTCATCACCAGGTCGAGTAAATCGCGGGGGTAGATCACCCTTCCCAACCCGTAAATCAATCAAACTTGAAAGACTGAACAAAAGCGCCGAAAGACTGGAGGTTGAGGCGATAGTCCGGGATAGGTTTATTCGCGGGTCGGGAAGAGTGGTTTACCACCGCTCTTGATCTTTGGATCTGCGAAATCCGTGGATAGTTTTTCTTCTCCGCATCGAACCGTAGTAGCATGCGCAGCGTTTCACCCGATCCTGACCTCAAAGGCTACCCTCATGTCAACGAAGACTTCGCTTTGCCTTTGCCTCGCTGCTTCCTTGTTGTTAATTGTCGTGCTCCTCGTCGGACAACATGTGACTTCTGCGACACCCGCGCCGTCGCCTGGGCCAACCGCAAACGCAAAATGTTTCAATGCGAACGCGAAGATTCCTTTGACCGGTAAAACTTGCGGCAGTGTCACCGAGCTTCAACTCAGTTGTTACTTACCATCCGACATTGTGCCGTCGCTTTCTCCCTCGCCAACTCCGTCGCCAAACTTCAACAACTTGCAGCGCTCGGCAGATGTCTTTTCCTGGCAGGAGTTCTTCGCACTCAACTGGCCTGCTAGTCCCGCGATGCGCGGCGAGCCGGATACGAACAAGAAGATTACCGATGGCGGTCCAAGAGTTTGGGAAACCTGGAAAGAAGAGTACGAGGTTTATTTAAAGAACGGAGACAAGCCAAAGCCCTGGAATGATCGAGAGCCTGTGCCGGGAACGTGTGAGAAGGTCATCTTTCGCACGCAGAAGATCCACGATGTAGTTGACGCCACTTTGCAAGCCGCCGCTGCTGACGGCACGTTACCCGCAACGCTGACTGATCAGAAGGGCAAGCTCGTTCGTTACGAGATCCGGCTTAACAAAGTGCTGTTCGATCACATCGTTGCGAACCGACTTTACAACGCCGAAACGCAGGCGCTCGCAACTTCTGTCAACTTTCCCAATGGTGCGATCCTGATCAAGGCC
>JANNON010000539.1:0-6088 GCA_031399105.1 Blastocatellia bacterium
GGCTTCGAAATGCGCCTTGGCTACCATCCCGGCGTCCGCATCTTCGTTCCGCCGCCGCCACCGCCACCGCCACCGCCACCGCCACCACCGCCGGCGAACCGGCCGCCGACCGTGAAGGCGCGCTGCGAGCCGTGCACGGTCGAAGTCGGACGGACCTCGACCGTCACCGCCGACGCGAGCGATCCCGATGGCGACCCGCTGACCTACGATTGGGATTTCGGCGATGGGAGCGCGCATTCCAGCGCCGCCGCGCCCACGCATAGCTACGCCGTTGGCGCATACACCGCTACCTTGCGCGTGAGCGACAACCACGGCAACAGCGATACGGCCACGCTTCGAATCGACTCGGGCAATACTGCGCCGGTGCCTGCGTTTGACGCGCCGCCGATCAGCTTGCTATGCTTAACGACCGGCCCATCGCAATTGAAGTGGCCCAGTATGCGGCGCGTCTCAACGGACCCTTTGCGTCACTGGAAACACTTTCGCGAGACGGCAACGCTGATGTCGTGAATGCTTTGTCAGAAATTGACGCCCATGCCGTGGTTACGCTCCTTGAGCGCATCATGAAGCCGCTTACCGTCGAGGACCTCAAGAACGTCACTGACGATGTTCGGCGCAATCTCGTTCGAGCGCTTGAAAAGGTCGCCTTTCTCGAAGAGACGTTCGAGCGCGGCGCATTACTGATGCTTGACCTTGCCGTAGCCGAAAACGAGCAATGGTCAAACAACGCGACCGGTGAGTTCAAAGCTTTGTTTCCCGTCTTCCTCTCTAACACCATCGCACCTGCGGCACCACGCCTGCGCCTGTTCGACGACTTGCTGCGGGAGAACGACCCGCTGCGCATGCCGATCGTCGTCGATGCATTGCTCGAAGCATCCAACATGCATTCACACAGCCGGATGGTCGGCCCCGAAATACACGGCAGCCGACCGGCGCTAGTGCCTTGGCGGCCTAAATACTGGAAGGACGCCTGGGACTACGTCATCGCGTGCATGGACCGGCTGGCCCAGATTGCTCTGGGCGACGACGCACGCGCAACACAGGCCCGCGCCGGGATGGCGAACCAGTTTCGCTCACTGATCGACGGGGGCCTGCTCGACCGCGTCGAGATCTGGGTGGAGAAGGTTCGCACCGTCCACCCATACTGGCCTGAGGCGCTAAGCGCCGTGGGCGACGTGCTCCAATACGATAGCAATGGCCTAAAGCCAGGCGAGGAGCCGCGCGTCCGCGCGCTCATCGACTCTCTTACCCCGCAGGACCTTGCGAGCCGCGTGCGCTTTATCGTCACTGAAATGCCGTGGGATTTTCCCATCGACGAGAAGCTGTCATTCGAGGAGCGCGGCATGCGTCAAGTTCAGGCAGTGGAGAAGGTAGCGCGCGAGCTGCTTCGACACCCTGCTGAACTGCAAAGGCTGCTGCCGGAACTCAGCACTGGCGACCAACGGATGGCCGTCCAACTCGGCGTCGCGATCGCTAAATTCGCAGACCGGCCGCTTTATTGGGAAAGGCCGATCAAAGACGCCTTCGCGTTGGCGGCCGAAGGCACACGGAATTTCGGCGTGCTCGCCGGCTATTACACGGGCCTCGCGGCACGCGAGCCTTCCGCCGTGGACGCGTTTAAGAAGGAAGCCGCCCAGTCGCCGGTGTTCGCCATCGCGTTGCCGTTCGTCTGCCTGCAAATCGGGATCACTCCCTCGGATGTGGCGCTGGTATGCGACGGTCTCAAAGCCGGCATCATCCCGGTGCACGCCATGGCTTATTGGAGCATGGGCGGCGTGTTCGCCAAGCTGGATGTATCAGTAGTAAGTCCTTTATTCGACCAGCTATTTGACATGGATGGCGACGCCTACTCGATCGGCCTCGACGTCATGGGTATGTACGTTCACGGGGAGGCAGATCGGCTGGACGCGTTTCGCCCTCAGTTGCACTTGGCGGTGGTGAACGTTCACAAGCGGCCGAAGCGCCGCGGCTCACAGATGGATGCGCACCATTTCGAAGAGATGATCGGCTGGCTACTCAAGAAGGGCAATGGCGACCCGGACGCACGCGCCGTCGCCGCAAGTCTTGCGAAGTACCTCGCAGAAGACCCGGACGGCGACGCTCGCGATTTCATCAAGCCACTTTTGCCGGCCATGCTAAGCGGCTTCGCGCCTATCGTTTGGGCACCTTTCGGGAACGCTATCGTAAAGGACCGTGCTACAGCCTGGCACGTCGAGCACGCGCTCGGCGACAGCTTCTCGTTCGCTGAAGAAAAAAAGCCGGCGATCCTTCACTTGCCGGAAGACATTCTCTTCACCTGGGCACATGCCAACCCGGACGCTGGGCCTGCCTTCCTTGCCCGCGAGCTCCCGATGTTGACAACACAGAAACCCGACGCGACTGACCGCGCCTTTCACCCGCTCGTGATGCGACTCCTGAACGAGTTCGGGGACCGCGACGATGTTCGGCGCTACCTCGTCCAGAATATGCACACGTTTGGCTGGTCGGGATCGCGGACGACATACTACGCACTATACGAACAGCCCTTAAGGTCACTTTCCGAGCATCCCATCGGCGCAGTGCGCCGCTGGGCGCAAGTCACCCTCACGCATATGCGCAAAGAGATCGACTCCGCGAAGATGGAAGACGACGAACAGGATGCGCAGTGGAACGCCTGATCCGCTTCACCGACCTCCCCGAAGCAAAACCGTAGATTATTCCTCGCTTAGCGCCTCACTAACTATAACGCTTTTTCCACTCGACTTCGTCGACCAACGAAGCATTGGTATCGGTACAAGGTTGGGCACCGGGTAGTGACCTGATCCAGATTGAGGCATGCCCTGCTGAATTGCGGGGCTTTGGGTGGTGCGAGGGCCGGATTAGCCGGCCCTCCGGAGCAAGGAGCACCACCATGGCCAAGAAAACCGCCAAACCGCGCAAGACCAAGGCGACAACCAAATCCCACCAGATTGTTAGTCTATTATCCCGCCCGAATGGGGCATCCATCGCTGAACTTATAAAAGCGACATCTTGGCAAGCCCACAGCGTCCGTGGTTTTATGGCCGGCGCGCTCAAAAAGAAAGGTGTGGAAGTTACGAGCACTCGCGAGGACAACAAGGACCGTCGGTACCGGATTTTGGAGAAGGCCTGATGTCACGGCACAAACTCCACAGTGCCGGCGAAGCTAAGTCGGGCACAGAGATCGAGTTGCGTGTATTGGAAGCGATTAAATGTCTTGAGACCGACTCCATCACGGATCTCAAGACAAAGTTGGCGATTTTGACGGGGCGCGATCCGCCCCGTTTTGCCAAGCGGAGCCTTTTGACCCAGCTGATCGCCTGGCAACTGCAGGTAAACGCATTCGGTGGCCTCGACCCGACCCTCAGGCGACAACTCCTTGCCGTGGGAACCAAAGGAAAAGCATATAGTAATGGTACCGAAGTCTGTTCGGCACCTTCTGCTCTCGCCCCTGGAGTCAAATTGATCCGATCGTGGAAGGGAGTCACACACCATGTCACTGTGATAAACGGTGGATTTGCTTGGCAGGACCAAAACTACAAGAGCCTCTCTGTGATCGCGCGGGAGATCACGGGGACGTCTTGGTCTGGCCCGGTTTTCTTCGGACTAAAGAAGAGCAAGTCCACCGGTGCAAAGGTGCCCGACACCGGAGTCGAAGCCCATGGCTAGCAATCCCAAGCTGGCCCGCTGCGCCATCTACACTCGCAAGTCTTCGGAGGAAGGACTTGAGCAAGCCTTCAATTCCCTAGATGCTCAGCGGGAAGCCTGCGAAGCCTACATCAAGAGCCAGAAGCATGAAGGTTGGGAGACCCTCCCCCAACATTACGATGATGGCGGATACTCGGGCGGGACTCTGGAACGCCCAGCCCTCGATGATCTCCTGAACCACATCAAACAGAAAAAGATAGATGTTGTCGTCGTCTATAAGATCGACCGGCTAACTCGGTCCCTTTTCGACTTCTCCAAGATCGTCGAGATTTTCGAAGCCGGTGGTGTGTCTTTCGTCTCCGTCACTCAGCAGTTCAATACCACTACATCCATGGGGAGACTTACTCTCAATGTACTCCTGTCCTTCGCCCAATTCGAGCGCGAGGTCACTGGCGAGCGTATCCGGGACAAGATTGCGGCCTCCAAGAAGAAGGGAATGTGGATGGGAGGATATGTACCATTAGGTTATCGGGCAGAGAAACGGACCCTGGTGATCGATAAAGGAGAAGCTGAAGTCGTTCACCAGATCTATGATCTCTATCTCCGGCTCCACTCCGTCAAGTCGGTGAGGACCGAAGCTGCTCAGCTTGGATTCCGAACAAGGCCAACTGCGGCAGGGCATTCCTCCCCACTGAGCCGGGGGCACATCTATCGGCTCCTGACCAATCCCATCTACATAGGCAAGATCTCTCACAAAGGACAATTGAGCGAAGGCCTCCACGACCCGATCATCGAATCAAAGACTTGGGAAAAAGTTCAGCAGATACTGGTTGATGGTTCCGCGCGCGACCGGGATCAGCCTAATACCGGTGAACAGAGTCCGCTGGCAGGTATCATCTTTGATCACAAGGGTGTGCGGCTGACTGCTAGCCATGCCGTCAAAGGCGGAAGGCGTTACAGGTATTACATTTCTCAATCACTCGTAACAGACAAGACCAAGCCAGACGGCATCCGGCTTTCAGCACCAGAAGTCGAAGGCGCTGTTGCCGCAGAGGTGAGAAATCTGCTGAACGATCCGGCTCAAGTGGAGAAGCTTCTGGGAAGTCACGCCCCGACACCATCCGAGTTGAAACAGCTGATCGCCAAAAGCCAAGAACTGGTAACCGGCCTCAATCGCAAGCCTGCCTCCGATCAGCTCATGATACTGCGGACAGTGCTTTCGAAAGTGATTATCGGTAACGCCGACCTCAGCATTGATATCAAGTTCCAGCAAATTGCCGAGCTATTGGTCAAGCCGGATGCGGCGTTAACCGACCATAGTAACCTAGAAGACATCCGTCCTGATCATCGCATGATCCTGCCTTTGCGGCTCGGGCGACGCGGCAACGAGACCCGGTTGATCATACAATCAGGAACCCAGCAACGACCTGTGGACCATAAGCTCCTCAATCTGATCGCAAGGGGATTCGCGTGGAGAGAGGAGCTCTTCTCCGGTGCGGCAGAATCCGCATCAGACATCGGGGACCGTGACGGCATCTCTAGACCGTATGTGTCCAGGTTGATTGACCTTAGTTTCCTCGCACCCGATATCATTGCCGCCATTGCCAATGGAACAGCACCTGCCGATCTCTCTTCCGAGAAACTACAATCCATTGATGCGTTGCCGCTCGGCTGGGCGAGCCAGAGAGTAATCCTAGGGTTCGGCAGGTAGCTGACCCAGGGCAGCATACCTCGGCCAATCGGAACCTGAGAATTCCCAAAGTCACGTTGGGAGGTAGCCAATCAAACCGGCGCCGCTTCCGTTCAGTCAGTCCAACAGCAAAAATGCCCAACAATTTCAGCCTAACTATTGCATCACTTTCCGATGGTTGCCGTCTTCGAAGGGAACTGGGAAATGGCCAAACTGAGAATTCCAAGAATGATCGTCCCGGTTCCTCAAAGCTCTCTGGTTCCCTTCCTAAAAGCCGATGGTTGGACGCTCAAAAGAGGCCCGTTCCGTGGGCATTTTGGCCATGGCAGATACGGCCGCAGAAAAATGCTTTTTTACAAGGAATGACTGGCGGAGAGGGAGTCCGCCGGGATTTAACATCATGTAATTGTTCTATAAAGATTTTTCCAATTCAAGATCACCTGTTCCCACAAAATGTCCCACAAATTGCCCGACTTTGATATAAAGGAAGGGCACAGTTTTTAACTTTCTTAAATAGCTTCACCAGCACCATGCGCTTTTTCATCAGGCTCATTCGCAGGACATTCATCAGCAAGCTGGCCCGGCAGCAACCCAGCCGTCATGAATCCGTTAAAATTGAAACCGTTCAGATTGAAGCCGTTCAGATTGACAGCTCGAAGGCTGAAAAAAGGAAAGCGCATGGTGCTGGTGAAGCTATTTAAGAAAGTTAAAAACTGTGCCCTTCCTTTATATCAAAGTCGGGCAATTTGTGGG
>JANNON010000568.1:0-3463 GCA_031399105.1 Blastocatellia bacterium
ACAGGGGTGATGATATTGGCGAAATAGTCCGTCGCGAGTTAGACCTGCCCAGACCACTAGATGGAGCAAGCGTGTTAGACGAAGTCGAGAGCTTTCTCCGCCGCTTCGTTTCGTATCCGTCCGATCACGCACGCGTTGCACACGCGCTGTGGATCGCTCATACCTGGCTAATGGACAAGTGGGATTCCACGCCTCGGCTTGCATTTCTTTCGCCAGAGCCGGGATCGGGAAAAAGCAGAGCCTTGGAGGTCACAGAGCCGCTCGTGCGCAGGCCCGTGCATGCCGTCAATACGACGTCTGCATATTTGTTTCGCAAGGTTTCCGAGGTCGAAGGTCCTCCCACAATTCTCTATGACGAGATCGACACTGTTTTTGGTCCGAGAGCAAAAGAGAACGAGGACGTACGCGGAATGTTGAACGCCGGACACAGGCGTGGGGCCATCGCCGGTCGCTGCGTTGTACGTGGCAAGATGATCGAGACAGAAGAGTTGCCAGCATATTCTGCCGTTGCTTTGGCAGGACTCCATGACTTGCCTGACACGATCATGTCGCGGTCGATCGTTGTCAGAATGCGCCGCCGATCTCCGAGCGAACCAATAGAGCCATGGCGAAGGCGTAAGAATTTGCCGGAGGCGGAGCGAATCGCCACGATGCTGGAGTTGTGGTCATCAGGAATAGGCGAAGTCGAGACCTGGCCCGAAATGCCGGAGGGAGTGGAGGACCGCAACGCAGACGTTTGGGAGTCATTGTTAGCAGTCGCAGAAATGGCAGGGGGCGACTGGCCGGGGAGGGCTCGTGTAGCGGCTGTAACGCTTGTAACGGCCGCAGCAGATGGTAGCTACAGCCTCGGGTTGCAACTCCTTGCCGACCTCAGGACAATCTTTTCCGGCGAAAAAAAATTGTCCAGTGGCACTATTATCGACAGGTTATTGAGCCTTCCCGAATCCGCTTGGTCGGAGGTTAGGGGCAAAGCCTTTACCGATCGCATCCTTGCTGCATTGCTGAAACCGTACGGAATAACTCCAGTGCAGATTCGATTTGCTACGGCGAATGGTCGCGGATACCATCGGTCCGATTTCGAGGATGCATGGTGTCGCTACCTGTTACCCGAGACGAACGTTACAACCGTTACATCCGCTACACAGGCTCGAAACGTTTCAAATGATGGTGTTGGATGCGTCGTTGCGACGGCATTGCAGTGAGCGAGCGGACGTGCATCGACGAACGGTGACGTCGAATCGTTAGAGGAACGGGCGTGAGCGGCGGTTTGAGTTCAAACGGCGCTTGTCGACGTTTCGCAATGGTGATTGATTTATTGTTGGGGCGAAACTTATGCCAAGAAAGTTACCTAAGATGGCGATCGGTGGCGTCCACGTTCAGTTTGTCCGATGCGGCAAGGAAAACTGCAAATGTGCGGCCGGCATCCTCCATGGGCCCTACTACGCCTACTTTCGCCGGGTGAACGGGAGGCTAAGAAAGAGATATTTGCGGAAGGATGAAGTTGCTGGCTTCATAAAGGCCCTGGACGCGGTGGGGTCCTTCCATCAACGTGAAACATCTCTTCTTAATCGAAGCTGGAACACCTTTTCCGAAGTACGGGAAATCGTAAGGGCAGCGGAGATCGATATTGGTTCTGATGGTGGAGGAGTATGAGTACAGCGCAAGGTACAAAAAGGCGTCTGCGAGAAAGCAACGATAAAGCAGCCAAGGTTAAGCGTTCGACCAGGTCGCCAATCGATGACGGTGGCAACGACGACTCGACGAAGCGGATAAATGTCGACTCTATTGAGAACCGTTCTGGATACGGAAGTCTAGTGCGGATCTTATCGAGGGTTTACGGTGATCAAGTAGCCTTTTACATGTCCGATAAAGGCGGAAACGCCAGCCCCGATGAGGCGAGGGCCCAGGTATTCGGTGACGACTTTACGGCGGAAAGATGGCTCGCTCATTTTCACGCTCTTCGTGAAATGCCGGCCGACGAAATTTCGTTTGCGGACCTCCTAGTATTAAATGCGAATTCTCCTGAGGTCGCCCAGGGAATGTGGGAACTGATCAAGCGTGAGGCCCGGCGTGAATTCGAGAGCGGCCACGTTGCGGCAGACGCGGTCAAGGCTGAGTTCTCTTTCAGAGACGCCTGGGAACGGGCTCGATACCTCGGTGTACGAGAATCATTCTGTCGAGAATGGCGGCCAAAAGGTGGCATCGAGCTTTCAATGATAGACGCTATCGCTCAAGCCTGGCTACAACTTCAGTTCTGGACCAATAAGGCTGTGGAGCGATCACAACTTGAGCATCGAGAGATGAACCCCGAATTCGCTCATAATCCGCGGAGGAGCCACTAACTTTATAGGGCGTCCCTTTCACAACATTTTCGGCGTGAGGGTGGTGACATAGCCGCACTTTGTACAGCGGGTCTTTCCCCTTTTAAAATATTTCGCTTCTCCATCATGCAGTCGGACAAACACTTCGCCATCGGAGAAGGCTATTGGATAAAAGCAAATCCCAGCCATGGATAAGATGTCCTCACTTTGACCGCGACAATAGATGATTTTGGACCCTGATTCAGTGTACGCTGGTCTGTAGGATCTGCGGCTCATTCTCGTCCCTTCAATTCAGAAATTCACCAGCCAAGTGATCTTGATTCAGTTGTCTCAGCGTCGGGGGCCGTGTAATGCTTCTGAGTCGTTTTTGGGTTCGCATGTCCGGCCAGTTTCCCGGCGAAGGCAAGGGGCAAGCCCATTTTCTGCAAACGTGTGATCGCTGTTCTGCGAAGATCGTGAAACCTTAAGTCGGCAATTCCCGCTAGTTCTACCGCGGTTCGCCAGCCCGTTCTAATGTCTACAAGAGGGAACGGCCTCTGATCTCCGGGATAGAGTTCGCGAAGGTTCACTAAGGCCAGCTTAGCCCGGAACGATAACGGTGCCTCGTGTTCGCGTTCGGTCTTGGTGTGGCTACCCACGATGTTGATCGTACCTGTTCAAAGTCGATGTCGGACCATCGCAGTTTCAGGATCTCGCCACGCCTATGCCACTGTCAACAGCCAAAAGAATGATCGCTTTCAGTCGCGGGTTGTCGCTATTGACGGTCTGCGTGACCTCGCGTTCTTGACCATAATGCTTGCGGATGTAGGTGTGCATCCGGTCGCCCAGTTCACAGGCGGCAAGCAAGCGTCATCAACTGGCGCGCCAGCCGCTCGCTGGACCGCGGGCTCGTCGCCACACTGGCCGGCGGCGACTGGCTGCGCCATGCGCGCAATCTGCTGATCACCGGCGCGACCGGCAGCGGCAAGACCTGGTTGGCCTGCGCCCTGGCACATCAGGCCGCGCGCAGTGGCTTCTCGGTGCTGTACGTGCGCGCGGCCCGGCTGTTCGATGAGTTGCAGGTCGCCCACGGTGACGGCAGCTTCGCCCGGCGGCTGATTCAACTGGCCAGGCTCGATCTGCTGGTCATCGACGACTTTGCG
>JANNON010000063.1:0-2662 GCA_031399105.1 Blastocatellia bacterium
TATCTGGTCGCTTCTGTGTTCCAAGGGCAGGGCTACCTAGTTCGGAGAGGTGTGCCTTTGAGGTATGGACCTCACGGCCAAGATGCAACTGACATTGATGTCTTGGGAATTAGGTTTACTCCCCCATTTCAAGCACACCGCATCATTTGTGACTGTAAAGAAAAACAGCGTTCCAAGCCTTACGAGCGGATATTCTGGGCAAAGGGATTGTCCAGTTTTGTTAAAGCGGCTGAGACTTACGTTGCGCTTCCAAAGTCGAATCTGGAAATCATCAATTTTGCGAAGTCCGGAGGAGTTCGAGTGCTAACGCAGTCAATTCTTCAGGACTCTGTTGAAAAACTTGTTGGCGCCAATGGATTCGGTTTCGGACTAGCGAATGGGCAGTTTTCCGAACCACTTCAACGCAGAATGTTCCCACTTTTGAAGCGAGACAAAGTTGCAGCAAACATTTTTTTCGAATTACGCTCTGGTTATTTGGTAGAGGATCCGTACGTTTCGTTGAATGTATGCATGGCTCACTTGATGACCGCGACTTCTTCGATGCGACAATTAGGTAAGGAAGCTGGAGACCTATTCGAGCTTTGGAGACTCATCGCAGCAGACTTAATTGTGTTGATTGCACTTATCCTTCTTTACATCGCGTCCGATACCGTGGCATTAACAAAATCTGACAGAGCTCGCCACATCGTTCAGAAACTCACTTACGGAGATATTTCTCCGGCCAAAGCTGAAGATATTTTCCGTCTGTCTCAAGAACTAGCCACTGAGGCCACAAGAGCATTAGTCCCAGGAGTTACGTCTTCAACATTTCTACCGTTCAACTTGGGGAAAATAGAGCCGCCGATCTATTCAGGCGACGTTGTCGGACTAGTTGAACGGGCAATTAACTCTCCGCACCTTTACTACGAATTGCCGCAGTTGATCGATTTCTTGTTGTTCGAGCAAGCGCTGCAGATGAAGGTTTTTTCCGACATCGATTTTCGGAACAGGTTTCCGACACTGGAGCCTGATGAGCGACTAAAAATTGCCAGGAATGTCTTTCACTTCTTGAGAGAATATGCGGCGCTTGATCCAAAAATCTATTGGCCCACGCAGGACAACGGTTTTCCGCGCGCCTCTCATGTCGCGTAATCACGCCAGCGACCTCATTTACTCAGGTCAAACCAAAATTGATCAGCTAGAGGCGTGTTGTGGTTTTGAGTAATGTCGGCCTTAGGTGAGACTTTGCACAACACCTCGCCCCAGTATCTGGTCGCCCTGAAAACACGTGGACCAGCAGCTTAGAAACCGTCAACCTTAGGCTATTAGGAATGAACAAGGTTGCTAAACCGATCGTGGTGAACCTCTCGGAAGTTGGCTCCCGGGGATGAATTCGGTGATCGGCTCGGGAACTTCAGTGCGCAATGAAGGAGTACCAGCGAGCACTTCGCGAGCCTTAATTCCGTAAACCGCTTTGTTGACGTTGTTATATGAATTAATCCCGCTTTGAACCGTGTCATCCTCTTCGACTCGGACGCCCTGCAGCTTTCCCTCTCCGAGTGGTCGACGCTCCAACCCGACGCTACCGCGCAATGGTACTGACTGCATCGCGAAGCAGATCAGATTGTGCGTGGGCTGAGGATCCAATGTGTTGATGAAGTCAGTACCGTCACGCAGTAGCGTCGGGTCCGTGTGGCTGACGAGCCGATGAGTTGATGAAGTCAGTAGCGCAACGCGGTAGCGGCGGGTCCGTGCGAAGCCCTAACATCGTTATCCACGGTGACATCCTCGTAGGTCGTTCTTATACTCGTTGCGTTTGCCAGTCGACTTGCAGTACAGGCTCCGACCCGACGCTACCGCGCAACGGTACTGACTGCATCGCGAAGCAGACCATATTGTGCGGGCTGATTAGCCAATGTGTTAATGAAGTCAGTACCGTCACGCGGTAGCGTCGGGTCCGTGCGCCATACTTAGTCGTCGAAGTCCGGCAAGTCCTCGCCCTGTCCATTCAGCACGTAGTCGATCGCGCGTGCAACACTTCGTTCGTTCCATAGTTTCCTTCTACTGCCTTTTCGCGCCCAGGGTGTACTCTCATACAACCAGAGACCGTCATCTCGCAACTGTCGCGTGGCATTTGCTTTGAACGCGATAAGTACAAGCTTGGACGGGCGGTCCGCGGTTACCACCGCATGGACGTGATTCGTGCGAACGTTGAAAGCTAACAGCGCCCAGTTCCTAATTTGGCAGGTTTCTCGGATCGCGGCTTCGATTGATTGGCGTTGGCTCGCATTTAGGATCAGGGGTTCTGTCTTGAGCTGTTGCTGGTTGTAGCGATGCCAGTTGCTGTTCGGCGGAATATACGGTGAACGATACTCATTGTGATGACGGTCGATTGAACCGCGCTCGTCGCCATGCAGCCAAGTGCCGTGAGTGCGGAACGAGATGAAGAAAGCGAGCGGTGTGTCGGTGTCGTTCCACATGGGTGAGGATGAGAACGATTGAGGATGTCATGTGGGATGGGGGATGTTAAGACTAAGTGCGGACCCACACCACTCGCTGCAATGCCAGTGTCTTTGTAGTGATGGCCAGACCCGACGCTACTGCGTGACGGTACTGACTTCACATCGGGCAGTCACTGGCTTGCCAAGCACACCCGACGCTACTGCGTGACGGTACTGACTAC
>JANNON010000624.1:0-2307 GCA_031399105.1 Blastocatellia bacterium
CGCCGCAAAGCTTCTTCACGACCGCCTTGGCGTCGTCTCCACGAACGCATCATTACTGGTAGCGTCGCGCTCACCGGTGGCATTGATCGTCACAGGTTCCCAATTGTTGGCGGACGCCCCTCGCCTGCTACGATTGAAGGCGCCAGCCGATCAATCACAGACAAGGGGCTATCCATGGCAATTCTTCCCGACGACGCGCCCATCGTTTTTGAGTGCGCGCACTGCAAGCACCAGTTCGCGGAAACGCTCGTTCGCTTCAAGGCGGGGCACGACCTGGTCTGTCCCTCCTGCAACCGGACGCTCCAAGTGGATCGTGAAGAAGCTTTGCGGCGAATCGACCAGCAGAACGAGCAGATCGCGAAGCTCCCGTCCTGGATCACTTTCCGGAAGAAGTGAGTGCGCGTACGCCGCGATCTCGTCCATGCCGGCGCTGAATTCGTCGGGCGCAGCGAGAGCTTGCAGCGCACGCGTCGTCCTCTCGAAGATCGCCGGGTACGGGTTGGTGTCGTCGGGCTTCACGCCGCCTCCTGGCTCGCGGGGGCGGAGGGGGATGAGACGCTCCGTTTCTTCATCGCCAACACCAGACCGGCCATCTTGTCGAAGCCTGGGTTGACAGTCACGCCGTAGGCGATCTTCTCGACCGTCGAGCGTGGAACCCCCGACTCTTGTGCCAGCGCATCCCATTCGGCGCGCGGAAGCGCGAGGATTGCCTCACGGATTTGCGCCGTCGTATTCAGCTCCATCCGTAAATGATACTCCACGAGCGGAGTATGTGTCAATCCACCCATGGAGCATATTTCCGTTTCTAATCCGGATATGGAGTCATTGCGGAGACTGTTCTCTCGAAACGCGCTAGCCTTGCGAAACTTTCGCAAGTGGAAAGAGCCGGACCTTATCAAAGCAGGCGTGCCAGGCGGCAGCGCACACCGGGGAACCACCCCAGAAGGCCAGAACATGTGCCTGGAAACGGTTCAAAAATGGGCTAAGGCTCTAAAAACTCCGGCATGGACTTTGCTACATCCTGCTTTTGATCCCCAAGATCCATTGGTAACCAAGACCGAAGCGCAAATTGAGGCCGAGGTCGAGCGTCGCTTTAGGGAAAGAATAAGGCCGCTTGGGGCGATCATTGGAGGCCTCATTGACCAAGAAGAAGCCGGACCTGACGGAAGCTCTCTTGGTATCCCTAAATCTATTGGCTCGGCTACAACGAGAAAGCCGTCGGGCGAAGCTCAACCCCACGCCAAAGGTGAAGCCACGGGCAAAGGTCGGCGCCGCGCATAAGCGGCGGAAACTGACGCCAGGAGAAATACGATGACGCCACCCGCCCTTTACTGCAGGGCTGCTCTCGCCGGGCTTGTTGCCCTCCTGACGGGATGTGGACCGCTGATGGTCAATCCCGAGAGCGCACGGAAACAGGTGCAGGAGGATGCGCCGGTGCTCGGGATTACTTCGCGCGTGGAATTGGGCGAGCGGATGATGGTGCAGAAGGACTACGAAGCCGTAGCAGGAGCTACAGTGCCGCTCACTCGGATCAGTCAACACGGCTTGCCGTTTGACATGAACGGCTTCTACGAAAGGTCTGCCAATGGATATTATTGCGGGTTGACCACTTCGCGCGTCATCGGTAGCGCCGGCACAGTGATGCGGGTGTGCTACACCGAGGCCGAGTTCAACGCGTACGTGCCCGGCTTTAAGGTCGCGGAGGTCATCGTCCCTCGCGCCGGGAACATCCAACGCGTGATTGAGTACACGGGGCGCTCCGAAAATCGGCTCACGTTTTCCTATCGCGAGTACAACGAAACGAAGGACGGCGTGTTCATCCGGCCCGCCTATACGCAAGACTTCACATTCGATCTTGCGCAGGGCGCTGAGATTGGCGTCAAGGGGGCGCGCGTCAAGGTGATCGAGGCGACGAATACCGGGATCACGTACCAAGTCCTAAAGCACTTCCCGAAGTAGGCACGTAGACGCGGCGGGTGCAAGTGACAAGACCAGATATTTCGCCGGGCGTCATCGAATTTCTTAAAGGGATGAGCGTGGAGGATGTTGAACAAAGCATCCTCGAAATAGCGCGCTTCCGCGCGAAGATGAATCCGCCGATACCTGCTCGGCCGGGTCCCAACGACATCGTACCGATGGAACACAACGCGCCGATCGTTGCGCGGCCCGAGGAAGCTACCGTTTCGGTGGCAATCGGGTATTCTGGTTTCGGGTGGCTGGGAGTTGACCTCTCTCCAGAGCGAACCATTCAGCTATCGAACGAATTGCTGCAAGCACTCGCGCATCTGCGGCAGCATCCTCCGCGGG
>JANNON010000628.1:0-12744 GCA_031399105.1 Blastocatellia bacterium
TCCCGCAGCGAGGGATTACCGTTAGCTCTCGTCGAGGCCATGCTGTGTGGCCGGACCGCGATTGTTACAGACGTCGGCGGCAATCGGGAGGTAGTTGAGGATGACGTGACCGGGTTCTTAGCCGCTGCTCCGACTGAAGCCGCTCTTGATGAAGCTCTCGAGAGAGCTTGGAAACGAAGGAATGAATGGCAAGCGATTGGACGACTGGCGGCAAGTCGAATCAGGGAGCTTGTGCCAGAAGATCCCGCCGCGGAGTTTGCCGAAGAGCTGCTTCAGATTTCAGGTTGTTCTAGTGGTTAGATGCTGGCTGCTCGATGTTGGTCGGGAGGGCGTTGTCAGTGGTCCGTTGTCAGTTGTTCGTGCTTTCAGTGATGAACCAACTTGAGCCAGGCGCAGCGCATAAGCGGGTCGCGCGGGTAACCGATTGAAAGGCGTTGATAGAACATTGGGTGTGAACGTGCAGGGCACTATTTTAGAGAATCAACGACCAGGGCAAGTCAAGGGATTGGTCTCGATCGTTATCCCCACCTACAATCGCGCCGACTTTGTCGTCGAAGCGATTCGCAGCGCAAAGGCGCAGACGTATCCAGCCCGACAGATTATCGTTATCGATGACGGCTCAAGTGACGATACTGCCCAACGCGTAACCGAGATCGAAGGTATCGAATACTTTTACCAGAGCAATAAAGGTCAGGGCGCGGCACGCAATTCCGGACTGAGACTGGCCCGGGGCGAGTACATAGCCTCACTCGATTCGGACGATCTTTGGGAGAATGATTTCCTTGCCCAGAGCGTTAACTGCCTCGAAGCCTTTCAGCTCGACTTCGTATTCACCAACTGGGAAAAGGTATTGCAAAATCGTCTATATCCCAGCGAATGGTTGCGCGATGGAAAGTGGAAACGATATCGGACAAATTGTCAGGGCGAGTGGTTCATCTTAACCACCGAGCAAGTTAAGAAATTGTTTCTCGATATCTGCCCCGCACCGTCTTCATCAATTCTTGTGCGACGCGACTCAATTGTCTCCGGATGGGGCGAGCACATGTTGATTGCCGACGACTGGTATTTACTGCTCGAGATGGCACTTTTTCGCCCTTGCCGAGCCGCTTTCAGTTTGACGCCGAGATGGAAAAAACGTGTTGACGGTAAGAATGTCTATGACGGCCAGCCGACGATCGAGACGCTCAGGAAGCTCTATTTACACGATCAGCAAATCTTCCGGTCCGATTTCAAGGAACGGCTCACGCGCAGCCAAAGCTTCAGGCTCGCACTCCGCGAGCTTAAGTTTCACATTACTCTGTCTCTGCGCACAGCTCTCAATTCCGATTTTGCTACTCGCATGAAAATACCGATTATAATTTTCCCGCTCCGCTTAATCGTCAGAAGGATCTTGCGTTGAGCGTTCCAGGCGTCAGACTCAGCCAGGGTACCAATTGTTCTGTTGTTGGACTTCGGTTTTGGTTGCGTTAACTGCGTAGCGTTTGCTAAAGATTTAAACGAGCGGCCGGCAGCTGAAAGAGTGCGCGGGCTGTAATCAAACAGACAAATTGATGTTGAGCGGACGCGATATTATTGTTATTTCCAGCATCGACTGGGACTTTAATTGGCAGGGCCACCAGGAGATTGCCCGCCGGTTTGCCCAAGCGGGAAACCGCGTTCTTTACATCGAGAATATGGGTGTACGCAATCCCGGTTTGCGGGACGCGAGACGCGTAGCTTTGCGGGCCGGCAAATGGATGAAATCTTTGCCCGGGGGCGGCGTCAGAGAGGTGCTGCCAAATCTGCATGTTTGTTCGCCACTAGTCTTACCGCCATTCGGATCAAAGAAACGTCAGCTGTTGAATCGTCGAGTCTTCCTGCCGCTGATCAGACATGCCGTCCGGAAACTCAATTTTAATGCAGAGATCATTTTTACCTACTTGCCGACCGATACCGTCGCTTCCCTTATTCAGTTACTCAAAAAGCCTGACGGGCTGACCGTGGCCGTCTACTACTGCATCGCAGATTTTGCAGAACTGACACCGTATTCTGAAGCGATCAAGAAGAGTGAACAGTCGGTCATTGAAATGAGCACTCTAGTCTTTGCTCAGGGCGAGCAATTAGCGCGGCGCTGTTCCCGCAGCACCGGCAAAAGTGTCGCGATCTTTCCCTTTGGCGTGAATCTCCATTTGTTCACTCGAAATGAAACCTCGGCCAACGGAGGAGCGAACGAACTGACAACCGAGACCGCGCCGATCTCTGCCATGATGGCTTGTTTGCCGCGTCCAATCATCGGTTATGTAGGGGGGATTCATCGACATTTTGATACTGAACTGCTGGCCGCGATGGCGCGGGCAAAACCCAATTGGTCATGGGTTTTGATCGGGCCGATTCAAACGTCACTCAATGGCCTAAAGCAACTTCCCAACGTCCACTTCCTCGGACAAAAGGAGCATCACGAGCTCCCGGAGTACATTCTTAACATCGATGTGGGCATCGTTCCCTATTTGCGCAATGAGTACACCAGGACCGTCGTTCCAACAAAAATCAACGAATACCTCGCGGTGGGCAAGCCTGTTGTGTCGACAGATTTACCGGAGGTGAGTGTTTTTAATGACGAGCATAATGTGCTGCTCATATCGTCCAACTCTGCCGCGCAATTTCTTTCATCTATTGAAAGGGCGCTCACTCTTCCCAACGGAGACGACGTAACTTCCAATCGGCGAGAGGTCGCGGCATTGAATGATTGGGACATGCGGATCGAAAGGATGAGTACTCTGATCGAGCGGAAAATTCAGCGTGAGAAGCTGTCCGCAGATTTCGCAGATTCAAAACGGAAACACATCAGCAATCAGATTTAATAAACCAGCCCAGTTTGCGAGCTGCGAAAATGGTCTCAGCTCCGGGGGAGCGAAATGTACTCACCCAAGGTGGCCCAGGACTATTGCGCTCCTCCGGAGCGATAGCTTGCTGGGACCGTCGGTATCTATAAACATTCGGGTCCTTCGGAGCAAAGCATTTGGTTGCGGGTTGAGCCGCGAAGGGTAATCTGTGGAAAGTTCTTTCTGGCTAGACTATTAAGTCGTGAACGGAGACGAGCCAAGCCTCGTCATTGAAACCATGTATGTAACGACGGCACCGATGAACGAAGAGGTTATTTTAGTCGACGATTATGATCGTCAAGTGGGCATCGGTGAGAAGATTCAAACCCACAAGGAGGGCAAGCTGCATAGGGCGTTCTCGATCTTCATCTTCGACTCCGCAGGCCGGCTGCTGCTGCAAAAGCGAGCGGCAACGAAATATCATTCAGCCAACCTGTGGTCCAACACCTGTTGCGGTCATCCAAAGCCGGCTGAATTGACGCTTGCTGCGGCGCGGCGCCGGTTGCAACAGGAAATGAAGCTAACCTGTGAATTGCAGGAACAGTTTGCCTTTAAGTACAGGGCGCAGTTCAGTAATCAGTTGATCGAGAATGAGTATGATCATGTATTCGTTGGCGAGTTCAATGGAGATCCACTTCCCGACGTGTCTGAGGTGCAAGCCTGGCAATGGATCAGCATTGGGGACTTGAGGAAGCAACTGCAAGGACATCCCGACGACTACACCTACTGGCTGAATCTCGTGATCGATAGGTTGCAGATCTAACCAACCCTACGCCAGATCATTGAGCTATTGCTTTGTGCCTTGGCTTCACTAACGTCCAGCATCCCAACCTCTATTTCCGGGCCAGCATCGCGCCAGCAAGTTCGAGCTGTAGTCTCAGCCGCAGAGAAGGCTTGTGAATATCGTTTGACTATCTGATGGGCGCGAAACCAGTCGGCACACTATAGGCACACAAAAAAATAAAACGGGCAGTCAGGTGGCTGGGTGTGACTTGAACCAATTCTTTGCCGCCCTTGGAACCAATTAGTTGCCGCAAGTTCAATCAAAACCGAGAGATCTCGCATCCCAGCCTTATCTACGTTTCGTGTTTTGGAACCATAAATTGCCGAAAGTGCAAATTGGAATTTAAGCATTGCCGGAAGTGCAGCAGTGAAAGGAAATGCAAGTCAGCGCTTGTTAAGAAAGCGGTTTGGCTACCAATATTATGAGTCTCACTCATTGCTCTTCGGTGCCAGCGAACCTGGATCTCGCCCCTCAAATACTCATTGGGATGGTCCCCGCTGCATGTCCCGCATCCTGAGTCGAGCAGGGCAAGAGGTAAATTCTATTTGGGAGCATATCGCAATACGCGCTCGAGAATGTTGCCAGTTATAGGAAAGAACATTTGTTTGCCTCTACAATCAACCGGACGCTCGAGAAGTTTTACGTTGTCCAAAAGAACTCCATAAGCTCCATCAACCATTGGTAAAGGCTGCCGGTGCCTCTGTACCAGGTCGACCCACGACTCATTATCAAGCTCCACAACATCAGTAATCTCCGCTAGAGCGATTAGCTTCCCGCGTGGCAAAGTCCAGGGCTGTTTGTAACCGTAGAAATATGCGGCGCTGAAATCGATGCGACGCGGCGCATGAAGTGCAATCAAGCCTCTGCGTTTTACCGCCCAGTTTCTTATTTCCATGGTCTTGACGCCGCGAACGATCATGTCAATCCACGGCTGTCTGATACTTAGTGCGACTAAAGGCTCCATGAAAAGCTTTAACCTTCGATAAAAGCAATGCACTCTCGTGCGAAGCGCTTGTACAGACGAAACGCAGCGCCGGTAGATTCAGCGATCTCTTTTGTTGATGCAGGGACCAAGCTTAAGTCGGAAAGATAAGCAAGCGCAAACTCACTCTTATTCATTTTCAAGATCCTGCTACTGAACTCACGGAGAGTCTTTACGTTTCCCTGAACTACTCCGAAGAGCGGAGCCGTCGCATACGTCGTCGGTCTCTTTAGCGCTCGGCGGGCGTTGAACACGTAGTGACCAACAGGCTCGAACACTCCAGCCGATTCCATAGCTGATCGCCGAATGAGACAGGGCATACAAAGTCCACACTCGCGCACTGCCTTGTATAGGCCACCTTTTTTCTTGAGCCAATGAATCAACCTTGCCCTCTGTTGTCCAGCGTATTCGCAACTGATGGTGCGTTCAGCCAGTTCTTTCGCCCTGCCAAGATGTTTGATCTCTTCACCTTTCGTGAGTTGTGAAAAAGGATTGATTACCACCGGTTGGGAACTAAACGGCCAGATCGCTCTTAGCAGCGATTCGAATCTCCTCAAGGTCTCGGGATGTGCATGACGGCTCGCATTAAAGCCGTGTAGGTGAAACTCAAACGGCAGATTGATCGCCAGAACTCCATTCTCGTTGATGTGTATCCGCGGTACGCCGAGTTCGAGGGCGACAGCACCGGCCATGGAGAGGAATAACATGGGCCGCGTGCGGCGACTTCGCTCGGGAAACATATTGCGAAGACCGGAACGATCGCGATCACTGGTTTGGAAACGAAAGTTCACGAGCATCGGCCGCACATCTCTGTAGCCGAGAGCTTCACCTAAAGAAGCGATCTTGTTACGAACGTATTGAATGCCCGGTGGAGAATGGGAAACGAATATCGCTGGTTCCTTTCGCTTCAAAGCAGCGGCGGCGCCACACAAGGAGTCCAGACCATTTGAAAAGAGATTGATTGAAGCGTCAGCAGCTGCGGGAAAAGGTGGCCCAGGTTTTTGTTTGCGAACTCGCTTTAAGAGCGTGAATTCAAATCTCCAGCAATCTTGAGAGGCGAAATCAGCCAGCCGATCAACCAAGTTACTTACGTCTGACCAGCGAGCGGGTTCTTCGACAGGAACTATGACTCTGAGGCGGCGAGTCCGCTGTCCGAGTACTGTCACTCTGCGAAAAGCTCTATCTGCAAGAAAGGCTGCATGACCCACACGCAGCAGATCTCGTGCAAGCGGGTTGGTAAGAGTTTCTCTCCGAAATGAGAAATGAACATCCGACTCGTAATTTCCGCCACGTGAAGTCTTGGGTCGTATGCGTTGTACACCCACGCCTTCACTGTACACGTCAATCATAGGCTGGCTATCCTTCGAGCGTTTCGTTGATGGCCTGATAAAGGGCAAGGGCCATAAAGGCCGGAGCATCAGTTTCGTCAGAACTCCCCTGAAAGTTCCACATCGCATGTTCTGCTAAACGACGTGCATCAACCATGCGCAAGTCAACTTCAGTTGCCGGATCGAGTTCGGGCACCATTTCGCGCATTCTCAGAGCCGCGAAATTATCCTGAAAAATGTCCGCCAGGTAATGTTGGATCGTATACAGCCACATCGTGCGCAACTGCGTCTGTTTGAGACTTTCCACAACTGCATTGGCGCCTGGTCCCTCAAAGTCGCTCGCTTTCCGGTTGGTCCAGGCAAGATCTGCCAGCGCTTCAGCAAACCCCTGAAGCGCATGGCGATCGAAGTCTCTCACCGCCGACGCTACAGTTACTTCACCCTTGAGATATTCCTCAGCTCGCCTTCGAATCTCATGCAGTGCTGCGGCAGTTATCATGAGAAAGTTTTGCGGCGGCGGTATTCCCCCCAACAGCGAGAACAGCCCCTCCATCCCCTGCTTCTTACAGACTTCGAGCATGTCCTGCCCCAGTTCGAGCGTCTTCACGAACGCAGCATTTTTTTCCAGCGCGCCAAGGCGGTCGTTCTCTTGAGCAACCTCAAGGAGATACAGCGCTCCGTCCGACAGTTTGGCCGGCATCTCAGGTCTCACTGTTTGTACTTTCTATGTCTAAACCTATTACCTGCACGCAGCGTGATTACAACGGCATCGCTCCGTGTCGCCTTGTGCCGCCGCCTTCGCGCAGTAATCGTTGCAATATTTCTCTGTCAGCTCCACCAGGCATTTGCATGTTCGAAGCTGACAGCCACTTAGCGGACCCGGAGGACCATTTGGGCCCATGCCTGTTCCTGAATCGGGGCGGGGACCTCGTCCAGGCTCTGACGGCGGCCCACCCGGAGTCATCGGACCTGCAGTTCCGCCGCCTCCTACACCTCCACTACCGCCACCGCCGCCTCCACCACGACCGCCCCTCACGCCAAGTCTTCCTCCGCCACTGCTTCCTCTAAGCTCGGTGGTAGCTGGCTTTGCGCGTTGCTTTCGTGCCTGCTTTTTGAAAACTTCCTCACCCTTCTTTCGTTGTTTCTCCGTGACACTGGCACTACCTCTTTGACTGCCCATAGTCACCTCCGTGTCCGGCGCCGTATTGCCGAACTTCTTCAATCCATCCTTTACGTGTTAATGGGTCAATGACATGGTTAAGCCATTGTTGAATGTAGTCTTTCGCGTTAACGGAAACACCATCTGCCTCAAGTGTCCGATTGTTCTTCTCTAATTCATCAAGATATTCGGCAAGCATGCTTGCGGCTCGTCTCGCATCCACGCCATAAGCCGCGTGCAGCGGTGGCTGAATAGCCGTTTCCCATGCCGCGGAATACACAACTAAAACATCATTCGACTTCAACTCCTGCAATGCCTGGGCGCGAAGCTGCAACATATCGCGCATAACTCTAGTTGACCATGCGTCTCCCTGGTAAGTCTTTAATACAGTGATCACATTTTCCAGCCGTTCGGCTGCTGCCGCAGCTCCAATCTCCGCCTGGTCCAGCCAGCGGACTTCTACGATATGTCCCTCTGCAATTGCTTTTTGTCTTGAGTCGCCCGCAAGCTGTGCCTGCCTGGCGGCTTCCTCGTATGCTTCGCGCGCTCTCCTGCTGTTTAGTGTCGACTCTTCCAGTGTGGAAAAGGGTTTTCGACGGAAGTAACGGGCGATTTGATAATTGCAGAAAGCGCTGTCGCCGGCTGCGCCAACCGAGACAAAATCTCTGTTTGCACTAAACAATCGCTCGAGCATCTTGTTCCAATCTTGATTCTGTTGCGGAGAGTCGAGTTGAACTTCACTCCACTCGCAATCAGCAAGAGCTTTCATTCGCACATCGTCCAGTTCACCAAAAGCCTTCGCTGCCTGATCGAGATCAGCCACAGCACCAACACCATCACGAAGCCAGTGACTCTTGTGAATTGCACGATTGTAAATCGCCAGGGCATACCTTTCGGCAAGATCCGATTGGTTGATTTCCGCTGCTGCTAACTGTGCGGGGTCGAGCTTTGCGTTACTAATCAACAGCAAAACTTGATCGTAGATTTCAGTTACTTCCGCGGCTCGCTTCGTATGTCCTGAATCCTTTATGACCGCTGCCTTCAAAATCAAGAGATCGATTTGGTCAAGAAGAGTCAGTCCACGTTCTTTGGCATTCTCGATGCACTCCCAGGCCCTCTGGCCAAAGCCCAGCACGTGGGCGGCCTTCGCCAGCTTCAGCCACTCCTGAGCCTCGCTTTGCTCAAACTCTGTGCGCGTGAGCAATCGCTCCCAAAATTTAAAGGCTTCGTACCATCGCCCTTTTCCAAACAGCGATTTGTGCAGCAGTAATGGAAGAGTGTGCGCCATTTCGTCGTATCCATGGTCAATAAAAACTTGATGAATGTCCTGAAGAAAGTCGACACCGCCAGGCTTGCTGGCCAATTTGACCAGAACTTCAGTTGTTGATGGGCCGTCTTCCGGCGCAATTCGATCGGCAAAGGTATCGACGAGTGAAATAGCCGCATGAGTAGTTTTCTCTGAATCCTCCTCCAGGGCACGTTTGAGTAGAGTTGGCAGTCGAAACCACGAAGACGTGATGCCGAAGCGCGATTCCGTAAAAACCAATCCCTTTTCTGTCAGATCGTCGAGGTCTGCATCGAGAAAGGTGTCGGCCAACTGCGCGTCAACTCCATTGGGCAAATTGGTCAGAGTGTAGAGAATGTTCTTTTCCAGCTCTGACACACTTCTGGTAAATAACGAAGCGCTTACATTAACTACGTCATAATCCCCATCCGCCTTGCGCAACAATTCAAGCTGTCCGGGTAATCCTGCCGTCGCGGTAAACCAATTCGCGGTTGCGGCTACATGTTTAGGGGCAAAACTCTTGACGTAAGTTTCCGTTTGCTCCTGCGTGAAGGCCAGCACTTCCAGATCGCCGGCATTATCGTCGCTGGATTCTCTGACTCGAATCACTAACGAATGATTCAAACTTCGTACTCGCTCAAGAAATTCAGACCAGAACGGATCGTTATTTACTTCAAGATTGTCGAGAACAAGCACCATCTCATTGGCATCAATGGAAGCAGCGAGTTGACCGATTGAATCACGCATCCCTGGATCACCGTCAGCACCTCTCGGCACGGGCCAAGTCAGTAAAGGTGTACCGGCTGCAGTCGAGTGAATCTCTTCTGTCTGTTTCCGCAGAATTCCCATCAACTCCGGCGCCGTATTCGCTATTTCACTGTAGCGACTGAAGTCCACGTACAGCACTTTCCTCGCTGTCGTATCATTAAATTCGATCGCGCGCTCGAGAGCCCGCCGGCACGCGTTCTGCACGATCGCCGTCTTACCGGTCAAAGGCGCACCGGTGATCTCGCGCAGTCCTGCCACTCCAACTCGCATCAACTCCGCGAGCGGTTGATCGAATTCCGGCCGCGGAAGGTAGGGTTCGGGCCTTGGGATGCGTCGCAGCATCTCATCCAGAGTCGGCAAATACGCTTCAATGATCCGCGCCAGTTTACCGGTATGCTTCGGCGCGTCATCAGAAAGGAAAAGCGCCGGGAATGACCAATCGACAATCCTCTCAGCGTTCGCCTTAGTTGGCGCCATGCTCTTACGTCCCTCGGCAACCGACAGCGCCAGCTCACCCGTTTTAAAGAACCAGTCGAGCGCTGTTCCGAGAAACTTCTTCGCGAGTGATGCACTCACGCTACTTTGCATGGCTACTACTGAAAGAATTCCGTTTTGCAGGAAAGTGACTGCGCCCGAATGGGCTGACGGGTGTTCATCCAAACGAGTTTGGTCGCAAGCAACCAGAATGACGAGAAAGGTTCTGGCACTTTGAGCTAACGCATCTGCCAAGTCAGTCACTGGCTGCCATTTTTCGAAGTGCAGGTGCGGAATTCCATTCATAGTCTTCCCGTGACAGACAATGATCAGAACGTGAGGCTGAGTCTGCGCGATTCCTGCCATTAACTGATTGAATCTCGGCGTGAAATTGTTATCGATTACAGCTTGGTAACTAAGCATCGCAGACCGTGCTGCAAGTACGTCCTCCAGTGAGCGATGAAAGCTCGGCGCGCCAATCTTCTGCAACGCGCGTGGCTGTGAGATGCAGTACAACACGCGCAAGCGCTCTTTCACTGAAGTTAGTTGAGCGTTCGTGCCTTTGATAACTCTAGCGACTGAAACCGCCGCCATCGTGCCGGCAAGCGCTTGCACCGAGCCGGGCGTAGTCAAGACTGCCTCCGCGAGTTCCCACGGTATGTTGACGATCAACGGAAGAGATGATGAGTCACCGCGAATGAGTATTTCAGCACTCTCCTGAGCGCTGCTGGCACGCGCCAATTCCGCGGCTATTGGGCCATCAAAAACGCGCTTAGCAAACAGAAAGTTATGCAGGGCCTCGCGAATGTTCTGCTGAGGTTCAGTGTTCCCGGGTTCATGTCTGTAGCTCTCCAGAAAAGTTAAAAGATCTTTCGGATTAAGAGTCCCCCAATTTGTCTCAGTTGCTTCTCCATAAATCTTGTCATCAACTTCGAGCGTCACCTTACATCGATCATTCAATGCCTTCTCGAGCGAGTCACCGAAGAAATAGGAGACTCCAGGTAAATTTCTAAACTTTGAGAAGTCACGCTCAATATGGAGAACTAGTGTCGACATCGCGGTCTTAGGTCAACGTTTGCACACCCTTGACTACCGTTTGCCAAAAATAGCCAAACTGAAATGAGATAAAGAGAATCAGCCACGCAGGTTCATGCTGGTATAGACGCAAGGAGAAGTAGAGTCCCTGATAACTTATGCCGCAGAGCACAAGAGCAATCAGACCAACTTTGAGTAACCGGTTCGGCGAAAAATCAGAGCTCACTTGAGGCTCCGGTGAACGCACAGTCGGGGTTCCGGCAGTGCCAACGGCCTGCGACTGGCTGACAAGTGTTTCACTCGACGAGTTGGGAGGACGCAGTCCGGTAACATAAAAGCTCGCGACTATTCCCAGGATCATGCCTATGAGCGACAAAGCGATTCTTGCGCCCGAAACCTGCCCGGGCTGAGCTAGTTGTTTATTTTCCGTATCATCCATTCGGAGTTGTGGGGTTCGAATGAGCAGGTAATCTATGATTTTCACAGTTTCAGTCCTCCTGATGGCGAGTGAATCAAGAAAGGTTGTCGAAGAGCCGGCCAGCGACTTGAAACTAACCTAATGCGGTAGAGGTTAGCTGAGAGGTGCGCAGGACAGCCGATAGAGAATGCTTCGAGGACGACGGGAAGCCTAAGTCGCTTAGAGGTTTGCTGTCAATGGCGCAGTTAGATCGATTCGGCTGCGCCAGAAATGACTTCTTGGCATCGTGCCTCCGACGACGAGTCGTTGGGGTGCGTGCGAAGATTCGAGGTGAGGACCGCCTGTAAAGAATAGGGCAACAATTACGAGGGATTCAGGATACTTGTACTTTTCCCAAAAAATTGAACCATTTAATTGCCGGAGTCTATTGGAAGCATTAAGTTGCCAAAGCGGCAAAGTATTGGTTCAAGTTACAAAACGTGTGACTTGAAGGAATTCTTTGCCGCCATTCGAAGCAATTCCTTGCCGCGAGTCTACGAAAACCCCAAGGATTCCGCGCCTACTACTCTAGCCGATTTCCCAGTTTTGGAAGCTAATTGCCGGAAGTGCAAATTGGAAGTTAAGCCTTGCCGAAAGTTCAGACGCCCGATTATTTGCCTACTAGCGTTTTTAGGTTGGCGCGGCCAGTTGAATTCTGCCGAGTGAATTGTAAGCTTGCTCAGCGAGCAACGCGTCCGCTCCCGGACCCCCATTATTGTCGAGATCAAAGTTGATGCCGCTTGCCTGATGAAGTGGAAGCTCATCTGGCGCCAGCATTTGAAGCGCGTGCACTGAGACTGAGAAACGTCGCGCGCAACGTGGGTGAGATTGCAATCCAAGACCTGCTTGATGAAGATCTTACAACGTGCTTTTGCGCTTGCTGCGGCTCGGAGCGACAGAGAGAAGTCCCAAGCCCTGGAATGCCAACCTGAGGGACTTGCAATTTCTAGAAGCGGTCGATTCTGTCGATGAAGCAGGATTGCAGCGCTTGCAACTACGGCTTCAAGTGTTTGTCCGCGAAATTCGGCTGACTCTGCAGCGCCTTGATGCAGTGCAAGACTCTGCCGCCGAAGCCGCGCAAGCGGCTCTTGACTTCGTGGGAGCGCAGGTTCTACGCCGTGCGTTTCCTCCTATAAGCGTCGGCCTGATTTTGATTGGGTCTGAAACGGGTTCGTGCTCTTGCTGCGCGAAAGCTTAAAGCACGCGGAAACTTGGTCCGATGCTTTGGATGAGTTTGAAGGGCTCGGTCAGATTGTCCTCATGACGATCCATAAGAGCAAGGGCCCTAGAATTCCACACCATGGTTTTCTGCGGACTCGACAATCAGACATGGTGGAGCCTCACACCCGACAGCATGGAGGAGCTGAACTCCTTCTTCGTGGCCTTTACCCGTGCGAAGCAAAGGGCCTTCTTCACGGTATGCACTGATCGCGGCCAACCGCTGGTGTGGATCGAAGATCATCTTGACCCAGCCGGGGTTCATCGTGCCCGTTTCCGGGGCCAGGCATTTTGTCACCCTCCTTATGCACAACTATGACAGAAAGCATGGCGCGACCCATTTCATCCTCTTCTTCGGAAACCTCGCCGAGGATGTGATGAAGCGCATGGTCG
>JANNON010000733.1:0-3708 GCA_031399105.1 Blastocatellia bacterium
CCTACAATCCTTATGGTGTTTCTACACCTCGCTTGCCGAAAAACTGCTTGAGCGCTGGATAGACATCTTCTTTGTCATCGATGCGTACACCGAGAAATCGTTCCTTTTTCTTCAAACGATCATTGAAGATTGATAACAAGGCTCCCGATGTTCGCCGATAACTTCTCGATCCTTCCTCGCCAATCTCACCGTAACCAAAAAGATTGCAGGTGGTAATCAATTCGTCGGCCAGCCGCACCGCCTCTTCATTGTCAGAGTAGTAATTGTCGCCGTCGGAAAAGTGGAACGGGTAAATATTCCAATCGGCCGGACGATAGCGCTGATGAATGATGTCGAGTGCGAGTAAATACGCCGAAGAGACAACGGTGCCGCCGGATTCCCCTTGCGTGAAAAACTGCTCTTCCGTCACCTCTCTGGCTTCGGTGTGATGTGAAATGAAGACTATGTCGACGTTGTCGTACTTCGTGCGCAGAAAACGCACCATCCAAAAATAGAATGAGCGAGCCACATACTTCTTAAACTCACCCATCGAGCCAGACACATCGATCATCGCGATCACGACCGCGTTCGACTCGTAGCGCATCACCTCTTCCCAGGTCTTAAAGCGCAAGTCATCTTTCTTGATGTCGCCAAATCTTGCGCCAGTGCCTTCGCGCGCGTTGCGACGAATGTTCTCGATGATCATCCGCCGCTTGTCGAGGTTAGCGATCACGCCGGTGCGCCGAATCTCGTTGAACTGCGTCTTCTTTGATTGGACGGCTTGCTTGGCTTTTTCTTCCAGGAAGGGAAGGTGGAGATCTTCGAAGATGAGTGCGGCGATCTCGTCGATGTTTACTTCTGCCTCGTAATACTCGGCGCCGCTCTCCTGTCCTGCTTGTCCGCTGCCCTGGCCCGCTTGGCCTTCGCGTCCCAGGACATCGCCGACCCGCGTGCGGCCATCGCCCTGCCCTACATGTTTCCGCTTGCGATAATCAAATCGAAACTTGTATTCATCCAGGGCGCGTATGGGTACCTTAACTGTGCGTTTACCGTCGGAAAGGATGATCGATTCATGGGAAACAATCGAACCGAGGTTTTTGCGGATTGCCTCCTTGACGCGTTCCTTGTGACGCTCTTGATCGATTATCCCCTTGCGTTGTAACGACCAGTCGTTGCGCTGAATTGACATTACAAAACCCAGCTAAGTTGATTGCTAAGCGACGATGGCGCGGAGTCTTTCTGTTTCCCTCTCCTCTTCACAAAAGTCGCTAACAATTTCTGTAAACTCAATCGGATATTCTTCATGCGGCAGATGGCCGCACTCGCGAAAGATTATTAAGCGCGAACCTTCAATTTCACGATGAAGAGAGTGGCCGTTGCCGACTGGTACCTCGCGATCATTCTCGCCCCAAAGGATCAGCGTTGGCTGCGCGATTAGATGCGCGTCGCGCTGGATTCGGTCCGCATCCCAGCGCCGGACAGTGCGAATAATTGCGCGCTGAGTCGCCGCAGCCTGCAAAGGAAGATGGCGCGCATCAACTCGTCGCTCATCCAGCACCCATGAGTGCCGGTCATAAACTCGCTTCATTCGCCGTTTCAGTAATCGACGCGAGCCAAGCAGGAATGGTGAAACGATGTCGCCCAGAATCGGCGAGCTGAAAAGCCGCATCACAAGAAACTTTGTCGGATCGTTATTGGTGACTGCGCCGACCAGGATAAGTTTCTCAACGCGTTCAGGTTGATCGAGAGAAATCGTCGCCGCTACCGCCGCTCCGTATGAGCTACCGATGACCGTGGCGCTTTCAATACCCAGCTCGTCGAGCAATCCGCCAACCATCCGCGCTTGCGAACCAATTGTGTAATCAAGGCGACGAGGCTTTCCCGAGTAGCCATACCCAAGCAGATCGGGCGCGATAACTCTGAACCCGGTGGCAGCGAGCTCCAGCAGCACTTTGCTCCAAACGAGTGTCGAAGAAGCAAAGCCATGAATGAGAACCAGCGTCGGCGCGTTGATATCACCGGCATCCTGGTAATGCACGCGCACGCCGTCAACCGTGGCGAATCGCGAACGATCATTGTGAAAGACCGCAGTGCGGTTCTTTTCCCAATCTACGTCGCGAGGACGAAGTAGCAGTTTGGCGGCCACAACGGCAGCCCCTGCGGCGCCGGCCCCAGCAATCAAGTAACGTTTCTTCATACGTGAATCCAAATCACTGCTTGGTATATTTTTCGACGAGGCTTCCGTACTTTCTATGAGCGGCCTCGCCCGGATACTTTGCTTTCGTCGCTTTCCACCAGGTTTCGTAAGTTACGCTGCCTGCTTTCGCTGAAGCCAGTCGTTCGATTTGCGTCACACCATCTGCCTCGGGAATGTAGGTGTCAACGACTTCATACGTGAGTTTCAGCGGCTTTCCCCGGTGCACAGCTAGAAAGTATTCCATGCCGGGCTTCATTACGAAGAGCGAGAGCTCTTTACCTTTTATTGTCTTGAAGTTTGCATGCAGATAATCACCCATTTCGAAGTCCGTTAGCGTCCCTTGAATCATCTTCACGGCCCTGACTTTGTCAGCGACTTTTCTTTTCTGCGAAAACACCTGGCCTTCATAAGTTAGCGGCGCTAAACAGATTCCCAATACCAGTGCGAGCAGAAGTTTCATTCGTAGTGTCCCTCTCACAATCTCGAATCAAGTAGTGAACGCCCGCGACTACGATGTGAAGACCGCGGGCGTTCGTTACGAGTTACACAGGATTAACAGAATTCTCAAGATTTAGGAACCTGAACCTCAGAACTAGCTCGCATCTGCCTCATCCCGCTTTTGCCAACCGCCGTATCAGCGGGACAGCAGTGTGCCCACATAAGTCAAAAGTTCATTCGCGCAAACAGGACAATAGCCGTGGTCTCTCACCAGGCGATCGATCACCTCATTGATCTTGCGAATCTGATCCGGATCGGGCGTTTTCGATGACGTAGTGATCTTAACCACGTCCTTCAGATCGGAAAAAATCTTCTTCTCGATTGCTTCTTTCAAACGCTCGTGCGAGTTGTATTCAAACTGCTTGCCTTTGCGCGCATAAGAGGAAATTCGAATCAAAATCTCCTGCCGGAAAGTATTCTTAGCATTATCGGAGATACCGATCTGTTCCTCGATAGAGCGCATTAACTGCTCGTCTGGATCCATCTCTTCGTCGGTGATGGGATCCTTCATGCGCTCTTTATTGCAATAGGCTTCGACATTGTCGAGGTAGTTATTGCACATCGTGCGTGCCATCTCTTCAAACGAATAGACGAAAGCGCGCTGCACTTCGATCTTCGCCAGCTCGTCGTATTCCTTGCGCGCTAGCGAAATCAAATTTAGGTAGCGTTCCCGCTGATCGGCGCTGATTCCAGTGTGTTGTTCGAATCCATCCTTAATAGCTCGCAACGCGTCAATCGGATTAATGCATGTCACGCCGTCACGCACTAGAGCGCTCGACAAGCGGTTGATGATGTAGCGTGGGCTGATGCCGTCCATGCCTTCGCGAATTGTCTCTTCCTTAAGCTCGCGCACGTCTTTTGATTTGTAACCCTCGACATCTTCGCCATCGTACAGCTTCATCTTTTTGACGACGTCTACGTTCTGCCGCTTTGGCTCTTCAAGCCGCGTCATAACAGCAAACATCGCGGCGACTCTTAATGTGTTTGGCGCCAGATGTACGTTCCGCAGAGCTTCCGATTGGCGCAGCAGCTTG
>JANNON010000758.1:0-5218 GCA_031399105.1 Blastocatellia bacterium
CCCCGCACGAGGATTTGAGATCTTGTAGTCACACTATTTAAACAATCACTCGACTCTCGACATGCGAGCTGATCAGATCCAAATACGGCTCCACTCCCTGCCCTGTTTTCACGGAAAGCTCAATCGTTCTCATCCCGGGCCTAACATCCTGGATATTCTCCCGTGCCGCCCGCACATCAAAGTCTACCGCCTCCGCTAGATCCATCTTTGTGATTACTGCGATGTCAGCTGTGTTGAATATCGTCGGATACTTCAGCGGCTTGTCCTCGCCTTCGGTTACGGACATGAGAACGAAACGCAGGCGCTCTCCCAGATCGTAACTGGAAGGACAAACCATGTTGCCGACGTTCTCGATGAACAAGATGTCGATATCGTTAAGAGACCAGTCGGCCAACGCCCGCTCAACCATCTCGGCATCGAGGTGGCATATTGTTCCAGTCGTGATCTGTTTCACCGGTGCAGCACTTCGAGCCAAACGTATCGCGTCATTTTCTGTCGCGAGATCTCCGACCAGAGCTGCCACTCTCAAACCATCGGCGCGCATGCGCGTGAGTGTGTACTCGAGCAACGCTGTCTTGCCTGCGCCCGGCGTCGAAACGAGACTCACCACCAGTACGCCCGCCCTTTCAAACTTCTGCCGTAACGAACGCGCCAGCAGATCGTTCTGCTTGAGAACGTTTTGCCTCACTTCGACCAAACGTGGTTGTGTGCTCATGCGGCAGCCCCGACCCTTCCCTCGATTGCCTGTTCCTCTTCCTCTATTTCCATCGCCACAAACTCCAACTCTTTTCCCGTGACAACGTCGCGAGTCAGTTCCCCACACACCGGACAACAGAAGCGCTGGATCGATCCCAGCGTTCGTTCCGCCTCGCACTTGGCGCAGTAGATGACGACCGGGACCTCTTCGATATGAAGCGCGGAACCTTCAAGCACCGTACCCTGGCACGTCACTTCGTACGAGAAGAGCAGCGCATCCTTCACAACTCCCGACAACGGACCAAGTCTCAGGTGCAACGCATTAACTCGCACCGCCCCCTGGCGAGATGCCTCCTCGCTGGCCGCCTCAACGAGGCTCAGAGCTATGGAGAGCTCGTGCATAGTTATCTAGCTAAGCCTTAGCAGCACGCGCAACGACATCAAACGAACACTTCACCTCATTTTTAACCTTAAGCGTGCCGCCTGCCACCGAGACTAACTTGATCTTGTAATCGGTCTGCTTGATCGGAACTTCACCCGTCACCCTCAAGTTCTCTTCGCTAACGCTGACCTCAGCGGAAATCCACACATTCTTCTGAGTGACGCCGTGCAAGGTTAAGTCACCAATGATTCTCGCTCGATAGCGTCCTTCGCCTGACCTGCTCAAAGCGATGTTGTGACTGCTAAAAGATACTTCTGGATACTTATCGATCTCGAGCACGTCAGCGCGCATCGTCCGCGCAATCTCCTCACGGTCTTTGTCCTTCACATCATTAATGACCTGAATCGCGCTCGCGTTGATGATGACCTTTACGGAAGCGTTCTCAAACGTCCCCGCCACAAACTGCGCTTCTCCTGTAAAGTCCTTGATTGCCAGTACTGGATCATGGCCAAAGGCTGAAAACAGGCCCTCTGCGAACGCATGCGCGGTGATGGTGCTCTCTTCGGCTACGACACGATAGTGCTCTAGTTTTGCTGGTGCTTCTGTTGACATGATTCGTGGCTATCAGGAACACGGCAGGCAGAGCGCAGACGACTGCGAGCCCCGCTCAGAACTGCAAGCGGCTGCGACCGGCCGTTGGCAAACACACAATTTACTTATGATGGGCATGCTCCGGAACTCGCTTCTGGCAAAGTGCATCTTCGGAAATGAACCCGGTTGCTGCCGCTTACGGTTCTGATCACGGGTCGCTGCCGCTTGCGGTTCAGATTTCACATTGATCTCATTTTCATGTACCGCTGAAAGTCAGGCACCACGGTCGTCAGACCCGAGCTCAATTTGTCCTGCACTCCCGGAAGCACTCGATCAAGACCGGCGCGCACATGTTTCCGAACTTCCGGATGCGCCATGAGTAGACCGGCGCCGGCAACGAGCAGAGCAAAGCCACCGACTAGATACAACATGTCCTTCGACTCGCCTGAATCAGTGTTTTCCATGACAATCTCCTCGAAAAGTTTTGTTGCCAGTAATCGCAATCATAATTAGCCGAATGTTTGTTTACCTTACTACATTCTGGTAATTCTGATGTAGCGCCGGATGTCATTCAGCGAAGTGATTAGCGTGGTCGCCGCGACTGCCAGCACAACTCCACCAACAATTTTCCAAATAAGATGATTGGATGATGGTCTGGGCTGAGCTGACTCCGACGCTAATGCCTGCTGCTCTCGCAATTTGGTTTCACTCATTCTGTATTCCCGCATCGTGTTTCCCCCTCTATTCGTAAACGGCTTCCGATACTGTCCTATCGCAAACCCTCGTTACCAGCGACTCGACAATCGTGACCGCCTTTGGCACAGCAGCTTTCACTGCCTCGCTTAAACCCATCTGTCCCTCTTCGGGACCGAACGTGGCAGGCTCGCAACCCACCAAAAGGATCTCCTTAAACTGACCACCCATTGCTGTCACCATGCTGAGGACCTTCATCGGGTTCATGCCATGCGTTTCGACCATCGCGGACTTGACATCAATGCTCTCGAGCTCAGCTACGTCTGGCTCGATTGTGTACAGCGTTCCCGGTTCCTGACCGCGCGGAGTGGCGTCAACAAAGATCGTTACGTCATAGCCATCGAGCAGAGCGTACGCGAGATCGAACCCCCGAATGCCAAAGTCCACCAGGCGGACATTTTCTGGCCACCTCTTTTGCGCCATGCGTCTTGCGACTTCACAGCCGAATCCATCGTCGCCGAGAAAGATATTGCCGATGCAGGCAATCAGCACGCTTGGTTGGCTCATCTGCGGGTCTCGCTATCCTCAGGTTTTCAAAGGCTCAACTTCTTCAGGAGAAAAGAAGAACCGATGCCCAGGCTGCCGCAACATTCCCAGATCGCGTCCGGGATCATCATCCACGACGACTGCGAGATGCGCTTGTCCTTCGTAGTCTTGCTCAATTGCCTCGACGACCGCCGTCTTTCCCGCGAGAGCCAGGTCGAAGATATCTCCACCTGCCCGTGGCTTGAGACGCACGCGATCGCCTTGCTTCAGTTCGACGCCGGAAACAACGATGTGCTCCAGCAGCGTCTTATCTTCCAGCAGTTGCCATTCCCATTCGTTCATAGCGTTGGACAGGCATTCCTGCCCGTCGTCCATTTGATGAAATCCTCTTTAGAACCTGAAAGCTCCCAGCCGGCAACCGACACAGGCAGGAATGCCTGTCCTACGTTTTCGGCTTCACAGTTCGCATCGCACCATGCATCTTCATCAACTGTTCCATTGGCAGCGTCTCTGTTCTTTCAAGTATCTGGCGGGCGCGTTCATCCGCGCCTCGCATTTCGTGCTTCTCTTCATCCGTCAAAGTGATGATTCGCAACGTTAATATTTCGTCAATCTCCGTGCCGTCGTACAGATTTCCGGCACTTTCAAGTGCAATCTGCGGATAGTCATAGAGAATGATTGGCGAAGAAAGCATGCAATCACGCACTCCCTCCTCACCGACCAGGACGGGATAAGTGCCGCTGTTGGTACAGTCTGCGGCAGCAGCCTGAAATTCGGGGGCAGGGTCGAGCAGCGACACAAACTCGCCGTTCTGAACGCTCATGATGGTGTGTGTTGAAACGAAAGATCGCATGAGCGCTTCGTCGCGACTGCGCTCTTCTGCATTGTCCAGTTCCGATTCGTTAAAGATTGTGATCGTAATCTTCAATAACCGATCAAGCTTTGGATTGCTTGTTCGCGAAGAAGAACTCACCGGTCCATGATCAAAGTCACAGTCTTCGATCCGAACTTCGACGGCGCCTTCAATTGCTTCTTGTCTTCTTTTGAGGGCCCCAGCGACTTGCCCGCTGTCTTCGGCAATTAACGTTTCGATTGACTCGGTCAACGGAAATGCAAACGTTAAGCGAACGGGTTGGTCGGCAAGCGAGTTCGGGCTAATCACCGGAATTAAGACTTCGCGCTCGACAGCCTCTTGCCAGGTTTGGTAGAGCCTGCCGTTTACTTCCAGCGATGGGACACTTCGAAACGCAGATTTCAGATCTGTGATCTCAGAATCGAGATCTGAACTCGGCACCCCAACCTCCCGCGTCAACAAGTGCAAAAACCGCACCTTCACATTCAGTCTGGTTTCCGTATTGCTCAGCACGAGGCACTGAGTCTGCATGCTGCTACTCTCGGTTCCCCGCTGAGCCTCGCTGTACGACTGCGGGCAGAGTGCCCCAAAATTCCAACGCTGCTGGTTCTTGACTGCAGAAGGCCGATACGGATACAGGATGTACCCCTCGTAGAGCACTGCATCGGCAATTTTTTCCACCAGACCTGTTGTCATGACGGCACGCTCCCTTCGATGGGGATGTCCGTCTCTTCTGATCGTTCAGCAGAAACATCAAGCGCTGGTAGAAGGCGCTCTATAGTTTCATCCCAGGATGGAATGCCATGGTCCATTTTGTACTGCGCCAGTTTGTTAAAAACATCGCGCCGCAAGCAAAGCCAGGCGATGTTTGGATAGTACATATCGATTAGTTCTTTCCAGACACTCACCGGCAATCGATACTTTGCCTCTCTATCCCAGGGAATCTGTTCGATCTGCAAACCGGAATCGCCGGGCTCATAAAACACGGTCCCGCTAAACATAAGGTTTAATGGCACCTCGCCGTTCTCGAGTCCCGCGAAGTATTTTGTGGCTGCAACATTAAAGTCGAATGAACAGGGCACCGGAATATCAACGGCAGTACTGCCTCGAAATGGCGGCACGGTCACGCTGGCATGCGTCCACAACATCGCGCGCAAGGTCCTACTCCAACGTTCGGGCGCACCAAACAGATCAAGCAAGCGCTCCTGCTCTTGCGGCGCATACTTGCGGTGCGTTGCTTCAATCTGAATCTGGCAGCGCAAGGCTACCGATTGAATCAATTCTTCCTTGTCAGCATTCGCGATGCGCAGCTTAAACGCCAGCAACGGCGCAGCTGAGAAAGCTACGGCTGCGGCACCCTCAACTTGAAAACTCAGATCAGGCATTCAGTTCTCTCAATAGCCAAAAATTAATGGCAAGCTTCACAGCGTTTTGCTGGGAGCGCGGACGGCCTCTTC
>JANNON010000775.1:0-2449 GCA_031399105.1 Blastocatellia bacterium
ACGCTCCGCCAGCGTCTCGGGCGGTTTGTCCGCAAGACCTTGTCGTTCTCCAAATCCCTGGAGATGCATGAAATCGCTTTACGCTTTTTCTTGCATCGCTACAATCTGGAGATCGCCATCACCCGAGGTTGAGCCACTACCAGTCTAGGGATTGCTGTTGCTCTTGCGTTCACTATTGGTATCTATATCCTCAGCATAGCCGTTGAAATCTCCGCTTCTGATCTCACTCGCGACCCATTGGCTGTTACCAATTCACCGCCATACCTAGTGGTTCGCCACACGGGATTTGATGACTGGCGCTCGTGCCGGTATACTACCGGAAAACGAGGAGGCAGTCATGGCCAAGAAGTATCTCGTGACACTGACAGATACCGAGCGCGAGGAGTTGCTCACACTGACCAGGAAAGGCTCGGCCGCCGCGCGTAAACTCACTCGCGCCCATATTCTGCTTCAGGCCGATCGTGGCACCAGTGATGAGGTGATTGCCGCCTCACTTCACATCGGCACCGCCACTGTCGAACGCACCCGCAAGCGCTTTGTCGAAGGCGGTGTTGAAGGCGCTCTGAGTGAACAACCTCGTCCTGGTGGCAAGCGCCTTCTGGACGGCAAGGCGGAAGCGACGCTCATCGCTTGGACCTGCTCCTCTCCACCCGATGACCGCAAGCAGTGGACGATGCAGTTGCTGGCCGACAAACTCATCGAACTCAAGGTTGTCGAGACCATCTCGGACGAAACTGTACGCCGCACGCTCAAAAAAACGATCTCAAGCCGTGGCTGAAGGAAGAATGGTGTCTTCCAAGCGTGAGTGCCGAGTTCGTCTGGCGGATGGAAGACGTCCTCAATCTGTACGCCGAGGAGTATGACCCGGCTTATCCGGTGGTTTGCTTCGACGAGTCGCCCTATCAACTGGTGAGTGAAGTCCGCACATCGCTGCCGCTCGAACCGGGCCAGCCTCGGCGCTATGACTACGAGTACAAGCGTGAGGGGAGCTGCAACCTGTTTCTGTTCTTTCAGCCCTTGCAGCAGTGGCGCCACGTCAAAGTAACCGAACGACGCACAGCTAAGGACTATGCCCACTGCCTGAAAGACGTAGTCGATGTGCATTTTCCCGAGGCCACGATGATCAGTGTGGTACAGGACAACCTGAATACTCACACAGGAGCGGCGCTCTACGAAGCCTTCGAACCGACTGAAGCGCGACGCATTCTGGACAAGCTGGAGTTTCGCTACACCCCCAAGCACGGAAGCTGGCTGAACATGGCCGAGTGTGAGTTTGCAGTCTTGCTCGGGCAGTGCCTCGACCAGCGGATTGGCGACCTCGCGAGTGTGCAACGGAAGGCGAGTGCGTGGGAGGAGCGGCGCAATCAAGCCAAGGCGACCGTCAACTGGCGCTTCACAACAGCGGCTGCGCGCGTTAAGATGGAACGACTCTACCCATCATAATCACTGTGGCGAACCACTAGTCGATTGGGCACTAACACGCGGATGGGACGGGATGAGTTTTGGCATTGGGCCAACTCACGCCGTGCATGTCCGGAATAACGCCCCGGCCGAAGCAGTCAAGTTAGTGCTGGTTTGGCGGGAAGAAGAAAGTCCGGAGCGCCTTCACTCGCTTATCCGTCGCGGCTACAGAGTTATTGGGCAGCATGACATCATCGGGCAGCTTTGTCTGCTCAGTGCAGAGCAAGCACGGCAGCGGAATATTCCCCAGCAGAACCTTTGGCTGGCGTTGTCCTCAGAAAAGCTGTCCGCTTTTCTCTCACTCCCGGAAGTACTTGCCTACTACCAGGGTTTCTTCGAGGACGGGAATGCCGACGTACAATCAACCCCACGGCGGTTGCTTCCACGTTTGGGCTTTCTACCAGATACGCAGCTCCTAACACACCGCTATTCGACAGTCTCCGCGATTACCCTGCGCCTCCTTGAAAACGCGGCAATGGTGGAACGCTTACAGCGTGCAGACGAGGAAGACCGTAATGCGGCTATCCAGACGCTTCAGGCCAACAGAGGTGTCCACGACGCACGGCTTTCACATACCTATCAGGCATTCCTGCGTATCTCCCGAGGAGACCTGTCGGCTCTTGCAGACATTACCTTAACCGATGCTACCGACTTGTTGACCGGCAGGAAGCTTCCCGCCCCTCCGCCAGTTGGGTCGCAATCTGAGCCACCAACCGTCAATGAGCCTCCGCCTGGGGAAGATGGTGCTCCCGATGAGCCTGACTCCTCAGATGAAGAAGAGAACGGCTTTGATGTTCCCAGTGCCCCCCCTGTCGCCGGGCCGGATGATGGAGACGGTGAAGAAGAAGATGACGACGACTACGATGACATTGGCCCCACTCCCCTACCACCACCTCCAGGTGGTGGAGCCGGCCGTCAGAGGCGTGAGTTTTCAAGCCTTGCTGTTGCAGCAGTACATCTCGTCACCGAGGGACAAACAACAGTCATT